>NZ_JAYMZS010000013.1:0-145885 GCF_035828755.1 Amycolatopsis sp. H20-H5
CACCCACCCACCCAAGCCAGCCAAGCCAGCCACCACGGTGTTCAAGCAACCACAGGGTCTTCCCGAGCTTCGCGAGGGAAGACTTCACCGCCGCGCGCCCTCTTTCACGGCCCGAAGGGCCGTCCAGAATCGCGACGGCACCCCGGCGCCCTCCGTGCTCAACGCGAGTCGCGTACGAAGGTCGCGCCGGGGTGGCGGCGCGATTATGTGAGCGCGCTGGCCAATAAACACAGGCTTCTAGACAGACCTTTGAACGCGACCAAAGTTCGTGACGTACCCCCAAAAATGGTGGTCACGTCCTGAGAACGCGTCTGAGAACTGTCGCAGCAGCCGCCGCTCGAAGCCTCGATCACCTGTCCTTCGAAGCCGCTTACCCTCCACAGAGGACGGAAAATCTGCCCATTCGCCCGTTTCATACCGCCATGACCGTTTCATGCGTGCCCCTGAAGGCCACCATGACGGCGTTAGACGCCGTGAAGGCTCCCATCAGGGCACACGGCAAGCCTGGGGTAGCGACTGAAGGGGGCTTTCCCCTCGACTCAACCTTGCAAAAGGCCCCTTCACCAGAACAGACCGTGTGAAAGTCCCCGTCAGTCACGCGGCCCTGGGCGCCAAACTGGACGACGTGACATCAGTTTCCGGACGCCTTCTGAAACATGGTGGCCACGTCCTGAGAAATGGTGGTCACGTCCTGAGACACGGTGAGAAGCCTGTGTTTATTGGCCAGCGCGCTTCCGCGATTGCGCCGCCACCCCGGCCCGGCTTCTCTGCACACGCGCAGGTCTGCGCTAATGGGGCCGGGGTGCCGTCGCAATAGCGGGGGCCCTGGCGGGCCCAAAAGAGGCGCGCGGCGGTGAAGTCTCCGCTCGCAGAGCTCGCGGAGACGCTGTGTCTGGGGCAAACCCCGTGGTCGAGTCGGACCGCAGGGTCGGGGCAACCACAGGGTCTGGGAGGCAGACCGCAGGGTCTGGGGCAAACCCCGTGGTCGGGGCAACCGCAGGGTCTCGGGGGAAGCTGCTGGCCCCGGGTCAGCTGGTTTTCTGGCTGCCCTTGATCTTTGCGTATGCGCCGGTTGCGAGGAGCACGCCGACCACTGCTGCGGCTACCTGGAAGACGTGGCGGATCCAGTCGATCCCGTTGGTGTCGCGGACCCCGAACACGCCGGCCAGCCAGTTGCCGATGAAGGCGGCGACGATGCCGACCACGATGGTCAGCCAGAGCGGGATCTTCTGCGCGCCGGGGGCGAGCAGCCTGCCGATCACGCCCAGGACCAGGCCGACGATGATCGTCGAGATGATTCCCCAAATACCACCGAGCATGATTCCTCCTTCTCGCCGCGGACTCCGGTTCGAACCACCGTGACACCGATTCCGCCGGTCCGCGCCCCAAGCCCCCTGACCGAGTGACACCCGCGGCACAAAAAACTGGCCGGGTCCACCGAAACGGCGGACCCGGCCAGCGGGAAGATCGGTCGTACTACCTCGTTACGCCTTTGCGGCCGTACAGCCCTGCGGCGAGCGAAACGCCGATGGCGGCGATCACGACCTGGGTGATCAGCTCGAGCCAGTCGAAGCCGTTTGTCTCGGCATAACCGAGACCACGAGCGATCGCGGTGCCGATGAAGGCGGCGACGATGCCGACCACGATGGTCAGCCAGATCGGAATGCTCTGCTTGCCCGGTGCGAGGAACCGCCCCAGGATGCCGAGGATCAGGCCTACCACGATGGCGCTGATAATTCCGGAAACGCCCATCGAAAACTCCCTACGCCCGAAGTGACCGGGCGGTCGTTGTCCGCCGCCCGGTGTCACGCTCCTAGTGCCCCGGCGTCTGTCCGGCGAAACCTTCCGTTATCGAAAAGTCGCCGGAATCCGCTTGGGTGCAGCCGAAGGACCGCCGGAGGGCCGTTGGGCCCTCCCCACTCCAGACACAGCGAAGGGGACTTCCTCACGGTGAATGTGAGACAAGTCCCCTTCGTTGGGCCATTCAGTCTAGAAAGCAGCTTCGTCGAGCTCCATCAGCGCGTTGTCGGCGGCCTCGACGATCGCGCGGCGCGCGGTCAGCTCCGGCAGGACGGACTTCGCGAAGAACGACGACACGGCGACCTTGCCCTCGTAGAACGGGACGTCCTTTTTCGACGCGCCCGCGTCCAGCTTGGCGATGGCGACCTCGGCGTGCTTGAGCAGCTGCCAGCCGATGAGCAGGTCGCCGACCGACATCAGCAGGCGGACCGTGTGCTGGCCGACCTTGTTGATGTTCTGGGCGTCCTCCTGCGAGGTGGTCAGGTAGCCGATCAGCGAGCCGAGCATGCCCTGCGTGTCTTCCAAGGCCTGCTTGAGGAGCCCGCGTTCGTTCTTCAGCCGACCATTGCCCGCCTCGGACTCGATGAACTTGGTGATCTCACCGGCGACGAACGCGAGCGACTGGCCCTTGTCCCGCACGATCTTGCGGAAGAAGAAGTCCAGCGACTGGATCGCCGTGGTGCCCTCGTACAGCGAGTCGATCTTGGCGTCACGGATGTACTGCTCGATCGGGTAGTCCTGCAGGAAGCCGGACCCGCCGAGCGTCTGCAGCGACTGCACGAGCTGCTCGGTGGCGCGCTCGGAGCCGACGCCCTTGACGATCGGCAGCAGCAGGTCGTTGACGCTGTGCGCGAGCTTCAGCGAAGCCTCGTCGCCGTCGCCGGTCCACAGCTGGTCCTGGAACGACGCGGTGTAGAGGTAGATCGCGCGCAGGCCCTCGGCGTACGCCTTCTGCAGCATCAGCGAGCGGCGGACGTCCGGGTGGTGGGTGATGGTGACCCGCGGCGCGGTCTTGTTGAGCATGTTCGGCAGGTCGGCGCCCTGGACGCGCTCCTTGGCGTACTCGAGCGCGTTGAGGTACCCGGTCGAGAGCGTCGCGATGGCCTTGGTGCCGACCATCATCCGGGCGTACTCGATGACCTGGAACATCTGCGCGATGCCGTCGTGCACCTCGCCGAGCAGCCAGCCCTTGGCGGGGGTGCCATGAGCGCCGAAGGTCAGCTCACAGGTCGTCGAGGCCTTGATGCCCATCTTGTGCTCGACGTTGGTGACGTAGGCGCCGTTGCGCTCGCCCAGCTCGCCGGTCTTCGTGTCGAAGTGGAACTTCGGCACGAGGAACAGCGAAAGGCCCTTGGTGCCGGGCCGCGTCTCGATGCCGGGACCCTCGGGCCGCGCCAGCACCAGATGCACGATGTTTTCGGACATGTCGTGCTCGGCCGAGGTGATGAACCGCTTCACGCCGTCGATGTGCCAGGAGCCGTCCTCCTGCTTGATGGCCTTCGTGCGGCCCGCGCCGACGTCGGAACCGGCGTCCGGCTCGGTCAGCACCATCGTCGCGCCCCAGGCGCGGTCGATCATGAGCTGTGCCCAGTGCTTCTGCTCTTCGGTGCCGTTCTTGTTCACGATCATCGCGAAGTTCGGGCCCGCCATGTACATGAACAGGGGGGCGTTCGCGCCGAGGATCAGCTCGGACGCGGCCCACTGCACGGTCGGGGGCAGGCCGAAACCGCCGAGGTCGTTGGTGAGGCCGAGGCGCCACCACTCGCCCTCGTAGAGCTTCGCGTAGCTCTTCTTGAAGGACTCGGGCAGCGTCACGCTGAAAGTCTTGGGGTCGTAGACCGGCGGATTGCGGTCGCCGTCGGCGAACGAGTCCGCCAGCGGACCGGTCGCGAGCTTGTTCAGCTCGGAAAGCACACCGCGCGCGGTTTCCTCGTCCGACTCCTCGAGCACGCCCTTGCCAAGGCGTTCCTGCACGCCGAGTACCTCGAAGAGGTTGAACTCCAGGTCTCGGACGTTGCTCTTGTAGTGGCCCATGTCGTCACTCCGTTTGTGTTCGGCTGTCCGGCTGGGCTCGCTGTTCCCCTACTGGCCGGTAACTTCAGGATATTACCTGTGGGTAACCGGGGCAAGAGCCACCCCGCTTCCGGGTGCCACAGATCAGCCGAACGGGCCCCTAGCGAGGGGCTGGTGCTGCGGATGTGGCGGGCGGTGTGACGGTGGGAACGTGCGAGTCGTCGGCGTGGACGATGAGGATTCCGGCCCGGAACGCGATGGTCACGGCGTGCGTGCGATCGCGTGCGGTGAGTTTGCGCAGGATGCTCTTCACGTGGGTCCGGACGGTCTCGACCGACAGGAACAGGATCTTCGCGATCCCCGAGTTCTCCAGCCCCTCGGCGACCAGCTGCAGGACCTGGTACTCGCGCCGGGACAGCGGCATCGGCATTCTCGTGGCCGGGCGGTTGTCACCGTCGGCCACCGGCGCGGGCTGGCGCTTGGGCCGCGCGGTGAGCGCGGCGAGCGACGGGTCGATGTAGCGGCGGTCGACGTGCGCCCGCCGGATCGCCTCGGTGAGGCGCCGCGCGTCGGTCGACCGGGGCACGATCGCGTGCACCCCGGCGGCGATCGCGGCGGCCAGGTACTGCGGCGTGCGGTTGGTGTCCCTGATCATCGCGATGATGACCAGGGCCGGGTCGCCGGTGCTCAGCAGCTTCGTGAGGTGGCAGTTCGGGTCGATGGCGGAGTCCAGCAGCACGACGTCCGGCTTGAGCTGCTCGCACATCTGCAGCGCCGCGTGATGGCTGGCCGCGTGGCCAGCCCAGTGCAGCCCGTGGGTGCGATGTGCCAGGGCGGCGAGCCCCTCGCGGAAAATCGGAATCGGGTCGATCGCGGCGACACCGAGACTGCGGCCGCCGGTCAGCTGAGCCCCCGCCTGGTTGGCGGGAACTCGGTTCGGCTCGATGCTGCGCATCGCGGGCCTCCGTCTCACACGTCACTCCTGGGCCACGGACCTACCGGGCGCGCCCCCTTGCGCACCGGTCCGCCGCCACCCGATCCCCCCTGCTGGGACCGGACAGGAATGACACCTCGTGTTTATTACGAGTCAGTAGCTCTGGGTTTGTGACGCGAGTTCCCCCTCACAGTCGTATCTGTGGGTTGCAGCAAACTCTCCGTAACACCAGGCAGTTCGGGTGCCCGCCCTTCCGAGCCCAGTGCCCGAACGGGAGACCTCAGCGCTACTGAGGGTGCGTTTCCCGCGCTGCACCACGGTCCCTGAAGGCCACCATGAGGGCGTTAGAGTCCCTCATGGTGGCCTTCAGGGACAATCGAAAGTTGTGACGTGTATTACCGGGGGTCGCGAGTTCGACCTCCCGGACGACGGGCCCCGCGCGCCCTGGCACCGGGACGTGACGCTGGACGAGATCCTGCCAGCCGAGGCCGGTTGCAGCCACGAGATCGCCTGCTTCGCCGGGTCGGTCCGCGTCGTGTGCCGCGACCTCGCCGCCACGTGGACCGAAGCCGATTGCTCAGCGAAGTAGCTAACGCACGGCCTCGCGAAGCCGTCCGAACTCGACGGCCAGCCCGGCGGGCGTCCAGTGCGCGTTCAGCCCGCTCGGATTCGGCAGCACCCACACCCTGGCCCCGCCGATCTCCTCATCCTGGTGCCCGACCTGCGCTTTCGACCGCCCGAACGCCGTCCGGTACGCCGTGATCCCGACGACCGCGAGCCAGCGCGGCCGGTACTCGGCGACCTTCGCGGTGAGGATCCGGCCGCCCTCGCGGAGCTCGTCGCCGCTCAGTTCGTCGGCGCGAGCGGTCGTCCTGGCGACGACGTTGGTGATGCCGAATCCCAGCCCGAGCAGCGCGTCCTGCTCGCTCGGGTCGAACCGCCGCGGCGTGAAACCGCCGCCGTGCAGCGCGGGCCAGAACCGGTTGCCGGGCCGCGCGAAGTGCAGGCCCAGCGCGCCCGAGTACAGGCCGGGGTTGATCCCGCAGAAGAGCACGTCGAGTTCCGGCGCGAGCAGGTCGGGGATGGTCGTGTCCTGCGCGGCGGCCAGCTGCTCCTTGGTGGGCTTCACCGCTGCAGTTTCCCTGACGTCCTCCGTCCGGGGGTGGCCAAGCGGCAACATAGTGCGTACGCTGTGTGATCTCGCACACAAGGTCGTATCGAGGAGGCTCCGTGCAGCTCTCGCTGATTCTCGGCCTGGTTGCACTGGTCTTCGCGCTGGCCACGCTCGTGGTCGTGCTGGAGGACAGGCGTGCCGCCCGGCGCGACGCCGAGCGGCGCAAGGCCCGCCTATCGCGTCTGGGCGAGGTGGACCCGCTCGCTCCGGGCAGGCTCCAGCTGGAGCGCTGAAGGGACGATCCGCAGCGCCAAGAGCAGCGCCCCGGCGATCCAGCCGAGCGAAGCGCCCAGGGTGTTGGTCATGAGGTCGTCCACGTCGAAGATCCGGTAGACGAACGGCGCCGTGCCGAAGTTGGCCGTGAGCTGCGTGATCTCGATCAGCAGCGAGGCGGCGAAGCCGATCAGCGTGGTCCCGATCAGCCCGCGGCGCCAGAGGATCCGCGCGAACACGCCCAGCGGGACGAACAGCAGCACGTTCATCGCGGCCTGCTGGAAGGTCTGGGTGGTGAACCAGTCGGTCATCGAGAGCCCGTGCTTGACCAGCTCGCCGTGGATGTCGGTGATCCACTGGAACGGGTGCAGCTGCACGGTCTGGCTGAGCCGGCGCGCGCCGGGGGCGGGCAGCGGGAGGAAGACGACCGCGAGGGTCATGCAGGAGTAGAGGAGCACCGCCGCCGTGGTGAGCAGCGGGCGGAGGACGAGCCGTCCGTGCCGCGCGAACTGCGTGATCAGCTGCGGGACCAGGACGATCGCCCACACCGCGAGGAAGGCGAGTAGTCCGTACTCCAGTGCCGTGACCTGTGCGTTCGTCATGCAGTGAACGTTACGAAGATCCAGATCGCGCCACTTCGGTCGAAGGGCCGGACGAGGGCCGCCCGGGATCGGCCACTTGGCCGATGCCCGGCAGGCCGATCGGCCGGTCGGCCGGTCGGCCTCGATAATCGGTGTTCCCGAAGGTGACCCCGGTGGCATCCTGGGCCGGTGATCGAAGTGCGGCGCCTGACCTCGGTGGATCGTGACCTCCTGCGCGAGCTGCGTCGACGCGCGGTGACCGAATCGCCGGAGGCCTTCAACACGACGGTGGCGGACGAGAGCGTCCTGACCGCGTCGGACTGGGACGCCCGCATGCTCGAGACGGCGTACTTCGCCGGTTTCGACGGCGAAGTGCCGGTCGGCTTGGCCGGCGGGCGCGTGAACGCGGCCGACTGGGACCTCGTGTCGATGTGGGTGGCGTCGGAAGCGCGTGGCACCGGGCTGGTGGATCAGCTGATCGGCGCGGTGTGTGCGGCCGCCGCCGCTGCGGGCGCCGAGCGCGTCGGGCTGCGAGTCGTCGTCGGCAACGTTCGCGCTCTGCGGGTCTACGAGCGTTGGGGGTTCGTCCCCGAGGGTGACCCCGAACGGCTGCCGCGGGACCCTTCGCTCACCCGTCAGCGCATGTATTTACCTGTTACCACAAGTACTAGCAAACTTCGGTAACACAACCTACGCTGCGGTTATGGACGACGTCGTCTTCGATCGCACGGGTAGTGGTGAACCACTGGTCCTGATTCACGGGGTCGGTCACCGGCGCCAGGCCTGGGCGCCGGTCATCCCGCTGCTGACGCCGTATCGCGAGGTCATCGCGGTCGATCTGCCAGGGTTCGGTGAGTCGCCGCCCCGCGAAGGCGCGTACGGCATCGAGCCCGCGCTGGAGACGTTCGCCGAGTTCTTCGCCGACCTCGGGCTCGACCGCCCCCACGTCGCGGGTAACTCACTCGGGGGACTCCTTTCGCTCGCGCTCGGCCAGGCGGGCCTGGTCCGGAGCGTGACGGCGTTTTCCCCGGCCGGGCTCTGGACGCTCAGGCAGCAGCGGTACGCGCTGAGCATGTTGCGCACCCACCGCGCCGTGGCCCAGCGGATGCCCGAACGCACCGCGCGGCGGCTCGCGTCCACCGCCGCCGGGCGCGCCGTGATGACCGGGATGATCGTCGGCAGGCCCGCCCTGCTCAGCCCGGACGTGGTCCTCGACGACATGCACGCGATGGCCGACGCGCCCGGCTTCGCTCCGACGCTGGCCCACGCCCGCGGCGGTTTCCGCTTCGAGGGCCCGGTGTCCGGCCTGCCGGTCACCATCGCCTGGGGCGAGCACGACCGCATCCTCGCCCGCCCGCGCGCCGAGGACCTCCGGAAGGTCGCACCCGGGGCCGACCTGCTGGTCCTTCCCGGCTGCGGGCACGTGCCGATGAGCGATGATCCCGAGCTCGTCGCCGGTGTGTTGCTGACCGGGAGCAGAGAGTCACGCCTCGTCCGCGCGAGCCAGGAAAACTCTTAGCTACGTTTACCTATCGTCCGGCTTCTTGCTCTGGCGATACTCCGTTTCGCCAGGCAGACTCCTCCGCCGTGCGCCCCTTGGGGTGACAGGGCGCCCGAATCGGAGGAAGAATGAGCAAGTCTCTGCTGCGCCGGACCGCGGTCATCGCCGCGGCCGCGCTGGCCACGGTCGCGATGACGGCCACATCCGCGTCGGCGGCCCACCGGCCCGACCCGACGACGGATGTCCGGCTGATCGCCTTCAACGACCTGCACGGCAACCTCGAACCGCCCAGCGGTTCGAGCGGCCGGGTGACGTTGTCGAACGGCACGACCGTCGACGCCGGTGGCGCCGCGTACCTCGCGACGCACGTGAAACAGCTGCAGTCGCAGGCCCGCAACTCGCTGGTGCTCTCGTCGGGCGACAACATCGGCGCGTCGCCGGTGATCTCGGCGCTGTTCCACGACGAGCCGACCATCGACTTCCTCAACCAGATCGGCGTCAAGGCGTCGGTCGTGGGCAACCACGAGTTCGACGAGGGCTACAAGGAGCTGCAGCGTATGCAGTTCGGCGGGTGCCACCCGACGGACGGCTGCCAGTTCCAGAAGTCGTTCTCCGGTGCGAATTTCCCGTTCCTCGGGTCCAATGTGTACTTCACCAACGGACTGCCCGCGTTGCTGCCGTTCAGCATCCAGTTCTCCGGCGGCGTGCCGATCGGCATCATCGGCGCCACACTGAAGGACCTGCCCTCGGTCGTCACCCCGGAGGCCATCAAGGGCCTCAAGTTCGGCGACGAGGTCGAGGCCATCAACCGGACCTCGAACATCCTGAACTTCCTCGGCATCAAGTCGCAGGTCGTGCTGATGCACCAGGGTGACAACACCGAGGTCGAAGGCCCCGACGACTGCAAGCTGCGGCCCGGCCCGGCCGCGGTGATCGCCGCGAAGGTCACCCCGAACGTCGACGCGATCTTCACCGGCCACAGCCACCAGCAGTACAACTGCGTGATCAACGACCCGGCCGGTCAGCCGCGCCCGGTCATCCAGGGCGCGTCGTTCGGCAGGCTCCTGTCCGTGGTGGACCTGAAGATCGACAGGAAGACCCGCGACGTCGTGCGCAGCGCGACCGTGGCGCACAACGAGATCGTCACCCGCGACGTCACCCCGGACCCGGCCGCGCAGAAGCTGGTCGACGAGGCCAAGACCAAGGCGGGCCCGATCGCGAACAAGAAGGTCGGCACCATCACCGCCGACCTGAACGCGGCGGGCGTGGCCTCCGGTGAGTCGGCGCTCGGCGACGTCATCACCGACGCGCAGCTGGAAGGCACCCAGGCCAACGGCGCGCAGATCGCGATCACCAATCCGGGTGGCATTCGCGCGGACCTGACGTACAAGTCGTCGGCGAACGGCGAGGGCGACGGCGTCGTGACTTACGGCGAGGCGTTCACCGTGCAGCCGTTCGCGAACATCATGCAGACGATCACGCTCACCGCGGCGAACCTGAAGAACGTGCTGGAGCAGCAGTTCTCGGCGAGCGGCACGAAGATCCTGCAGATCTCGAAGGCGCTGCACTACTCGTACTCGGCGGCCGCCGCGATCGGTTCGAAGGTCTCGAACATCACCTTCAACGGCACGCCGGTCGACCCGGCCGCGACGTTCCGCGTGTCGGTGAACAACTTCCTCGCCGCCGGTGGCGACGGCTTCGCCGAGTTCACCAAGGGCACCAACCTGGCCGGCGGCCCGGTGGACCTCGACGCCCTGCTCGCCTACCTCGGCGCGCACCCGGGCGTCGCCCCGCCGCCCGCGGACCGCATCACCCTGCTCCCCTAGTTGCCCCTGAAGGCCACCATGACGGCGTTAGACGCCGTCATGGTGGCCTTCAGGGACTTCCCTTTCTTCGAGACGGGCGGGGGAGGATGGGGGGCATGACTACGTGGGAAGAAGTCGTCCGGCTCTCGTCCGGGCTGCCGGGCGTCGAGGAGTCGACGTCGTACCGCACGCCCGCGCTGAAGGTGGCGGGCAAGCTGTTCGCGCGGTTGCGCGAGGAGGCCGAGGGCGGCCTCATGCTGGTCTGCTCGATGGAGGAGAAGGAAGCCCTGCTCGCCTCGGGCGACCCGGCGTTCTACACCACCCCGCACTACGACGGGTACGCCTCGATCCTGGTCGACCTGGACAAGGTCGGGCGCGAGCAGCTGGTCGAGTTGCTCGAAGAGGCCTGGCGCGCCAAGGCCCCGGCGAAGGTCCTCAAGGAACGGTCCGCTGAGCCGAACCCGTGAGCAACCACCGACCGACGGGGATCTCCAGCAGAACCAGACGGGCGTCACGTGCGGCGAGCCGTCGGGCCGCAGTGTGCTCAGCGGGCGTCGCCGCGGTGATTCGCAGTGGCCCGGCCTGCCCGAGGCACGCCCCCTTCCGGCGCGGCTGGGTCGGAGTGGTGGGATGGGGGCGATCAAAGCCCGGACAACACGTGGGAGCGAGCATGTCGACCGAGCAGTGGCCCTTGCGGCAGGATCCCGAGGCGCCGGTCATCTTCGCCCAATCGCTTCTCGAGGACGTCGGCGAGCTCGCGTTCGTCGTCCTGGACGATGACGACGACTGGTTCATCAGCGACGGCTCCGAGTTTTCCGAGGACATGGAGGTCAACCGCGCCCAGTTCGTCTCGCTCCCGCTGCACGACGCGCTCGACCGCATCCCCGAAATCGCCGCGCTCGCGGGCCTCCCGACCGGCATGGCCGCCGACTGGGACCCGGACCGCCGCACCTGGCTGCTGAGCTCGGTCGCCGACTCCGACAACGAGGCCGAGGACGAAGAGATCCGCCAGGCCCGGATCGCCGCCTGGACCCACCCCGGCTCGCCGGTCACCGAGGTCCAGGTCAGCACCGACCTCGCCGAGATCCCGACGGAAGCAGGGACATCCGCGGGCGTGGTCCGCCAGGTCGTCCGCGAGCAGGACGGTGCCTGGCTCTTCGTCAGCTTCGCGGTGCTGGAGGCGGAGGAGTTCGAGGTCGAGGTCCTGGAACTCGAGCACGTCGTACGCCTCTACCCGGACGTCGTCGGCGTCCTGACCGCAGCGCCTGGCCAGGTCTACGACCGCGCCGAGCCGGGCAGCGAGTGGGAGCTCGTCGAAGGCTGACCCGCCTTTGGACGGCAGCGGCCCGCGCGCACCTCCTGTCCCTGCTCCAGTGCAACCGAGACAACCCGTCGACCGAGTGCCGGAAGTCCGGCCCGGTGGCGGCGGTTCGCCTAGACTTGTCTTATGACTACCGAGGGAAGTCGAGAGCCGGTGGAGTCGCGCGCGGACGCGCACCGCGTGCTCGACGCTGTGCCTGACGAGCGCGTGTCCACTGCGTTGGAGCTTCTCCGGCAGCTGGCCGAAGAGCCAGCCGTAGAGCGACCTCGCCGGCAGTTCCGGACAGTCGGGATCTTCGACGGCGAGGCCGACTTGGGCAGGCGTGCGAAGGACATCGTGCGTCGCGAACTCGGTGGAGAGTCGAGCAAGACAGCGTGATCATCATCGACACCGGTGTCGTGGTGGCAATGGGAAACCGTCGTGACGACGATCATGAACGATGCACAGAACTGCTTTCCTCGACTCTTGAGCCGCTGGTGCTTCCGGAGCCGTTGCTTGTCGAAATCGGCTACATGCTCGGCTCCCGTGCTGGAGCTCAGGCCGAAGCGGATTTTCTCCGTGACGTGGCTGACGGTCTTTATACCGTCGAATCAATGATGCTCGCGGATATCGCGCGAGCCGCGGATTTGGTCGAGAAGTACGCGGACTTGCCGCTGGGCACGGCCGATGCGTGCGTGATCGCGCTGGCCGAACGGCTCGGTGTGACGCGGGTGGCAACGCTGGATAAAAGGCATTTCTCGGTAGTGCGGCCGCGCCATATCGGAGCATTCACGCTGCTGCCTTAAAACACGAATGCTGTGCCAGTCTGTCGACCTCTGGTATGCCTTTAGCTGACCGTAACCGCAAGCTTCCTGAACTGGTAGCTGATCTGAATCAGCACCGTCTCGCGTGACTGTCGAGCGTGCTTCAGTCCGCTGCTGCCCTGATCTGATCCGAGCTTTTGGCAGCCGCTGCTGGCGGATACTGCGCCCGGGTTGGCCTGAGAGGAGGCAAACGAAAGCTCCAGGTCCACAGTGGACAACCGCTGACCTGGGGCTCTGTGTCTGGAGCGGATGACGGGAATCGAACCCGCGTATTCAGCTTGGGAAGCTGATGTTCTACCATTGAACTACATCCGCAGTGCGCAGCAAGCATACATGGTGCGGATCTCCTCCTGCCAAGGCCCCTTGGGGCGTACCGTGCAAGTGACAACACTTGTTGTCCAGGGTGCGAGGTGACCAGCGATGGACGGCAGGCTTCCGGATCCCGAGTTGTTCCGCGAGGGCGGGTTCAAGCTCGCGCAGCGGCTGTTCATCGCGGGTGACATCCGTGGTGACGCGCGGCAGATCGAGCGGCTGCGGGGGTTCGCGCAGGTCGAGGACCCGCTGGCCGATGATGTCGTGGCGTGGCTGCGGGGTAATCCGCAGGGGCGCGGGCTGTTCGAGCGGGCGCTCACGGAGGATGTCGACGAGCTGCCGCCGGTGCTGGAGGCCTTCTTCGGCAGCGTTGAGGCGCCTCCGTATTGGGTCGACTACGAGCGGCTTGATCGTGGGGCGCGGGCTATCACACGGGCCGGGTTGATCGGGCTCTTTCCGCTCGGGGACATGGCGCTCATGGGTGGGTATCTCGCGTCGCGGGCGGCGAAGTCGCTGGTCGGGACCGGGGAGATCGAGTACAAGGCCACTCGGCGGCTGGTCGAGACCGCGACCTGGTGGATCCAGGTGACCACGCCTGGCGCGCTCAAGCATCGCGAGCAGGGGTACGCCTCCGCTCTGCGGATCCGGCTGGTGCACGCGCACGTCCGGGCCGCGATGAACCGCCGGGAGGACTGGGACTACGACGCCTGGGATCGTCCGGTCAACCAGGTGCAGACCACCGGCACGCTTCTGCTCTTCTCCCTCGTCTACGTCTTCGGCACGCAGCTGCTCGGCATCCGCTACACCGACCGCGAGCGCGCCGACATTCTGCATCTGTGGCGGTACATCGGGTGGCTGATGGGGGTCGACGAGGAGCTCCTGCCTGCCGACGAGGACGACGCCTGGCGGATGCTCTGGCTGCTCGCCGCCACCGAGTTCGTGCCCGACGACGACTCGAAACGGCTGGCCAAGGCGCTTCTCGAGTCGCACGCGGCGATCGGTGAGGGGCGCGGGGCGGTCGGCAAGGTGCTGTCGCACGTTTCCGTGGCCGTGCACTCGTCGATCAGCAGGCTGGTGCTCGGCAAGACCAACGCCGACTTCCTCGAGCTGCCGAACGATCCGGTCGCGCAGGCCGCGGTGCTGGCCGCGGCCGGGGTCAACTTCGTCGCCGAGACGGCTCGGCGGCTCATTCCCGGGGCCACCGCGCTGCAGGAGACCATCGGCCGGGCCGGGCGCCGGGCCTATGTGCGGCGGCTCGAGAAGATCTTCGCTCCCGACACCACGTATGCCCAGCATATGAAGGCCGCCTGAGCGCCGGATAGGCTTCGCGCGTGCTGCTCAGTGACCGTGACCTCCGCAAAGAGCTCGACGCCGGCCGTCTCGGGGTCGACCCGTTCGACCCGACGATGGTGCAACCGTCGAGCATCGACGTCCGGCTCGACCGCTTCTTCCGCGTGTTCGACAACAGCAAGTACACCCACATCGACCCGCAGCTGCAGCAGGACGAGCTGACCTCGCTGGTCGAGAAGGAGGGCGAGGACCCGTTCGTCCTGCACCCCGGCGAGTTCGTGCTCGGGTCCACCTTCGAGAAGGTCACGCTGGCCGACGACCTCGCCGGGCGCCTCGAGGGCAAGTCTTCGCTCGGGCGCCTCGGGCTGCTGACGCACTCCACCGCGGGGTTCATCGATCCCGGGTTCTCCGGCCACATCACGCTCGAGCTGTCCAACGTCGCGAACCTGCCGATCACGCTCTGGCCGGGCATGAAGATCGGCCAGCTCTGCATCTTCCAGCTCTCCAGCGCCGCCGAGCACCCGTACGGCTCGGGCGCCGCGGGCTCGCGCTACCAGGGGCAACGCGGCCCGACACCCAGCCGGGCGTACAAGAACTTTCACCGCGTCGACACCTGGCGGTGACTTTGGGCCCCTTCAGGCCGTCACCTTCTCGTCCCAGTCGACGTGGTGCTTCCACATGAACTCGTTCGGGTCATCGGCCGCGGTGGGCTTGCTGAACATCCGGGTGAGGAACAGGTCCCGGATCACCCGGCCGACCGGCCCGGCGGCCTTGTCGTCGCCGTTGCGCTTGCCGCGCTCGACCACCGCTTCGACGCGTTCGCGGCGCAGGCTTTCGTACGTCGCGAGCGCGCGCTCGTGGTCCGGCACGTCGCGGAGGCAGCGGGCCAGCGTGACCGCGTCCTCGATCGCCATCCCCGCGCCCTGGCCCGCGGACGGGGACGTCGCGTGCGCGGCGTCGCCGATGATCGCCATCCGGCCCTTTCGCCAGACCGGCACCGACGGGAAGTCGTAGGTCGGCCAGGGCTGGTAGACCTCCTTCGTCGCGCGGACGATCGACGCGGCCGGGGTCTTGTCGGCCGACAGCAGCCGTAACAGTTCGGCGCGCCACCGCTCGCCGACCATGCCGGACAGCTCGGATTCGGTCGGTTCCTTCTTGCGCGGGACGTTCGCGAACCACCAGACCGACCCGTCCGGGTGGACGACGTGGCAGAAGAACACGCGCTTGCCGAAGGTCATGTTCATCACCCCGGGCTCGTCGCCGAGCGACAGCCCCTTGGCGAAGCCGCCGGTGTTGAGCAGCGGGACGTAGCGCGGTGAAGGCGCGTCCGGATCGATGATCCGGCGTACCTGTGAGCGCAGGCCGTCCGCGCCGATCAGCAGGTCGCCCGTGGCGGACGTGCCGTTGGCGAACTCGGCTCTGACCTGCGTGGACGTCTGGCTCGCGCGGATCAGCCGGTTGCCGTACTCCGCCCGGATGCCGCGGCGGGCGGCTTCGTCGCGCAGCGCGACGTAGAGGTCCGACCGCAGCACCGTCTGGGTGGTGGTGCCGTCCGGTAGCGGCCCGCCCAAGCCGAATTCGGCCAGCCGTCGCCCGTTGCCGAGCCCCATCGTCATCCGCGGGGTCGCGAAGCCCAGGCCGCTGACCAGGTCTTTCAGCCCCAGCGGGGCCATCGCGTCCAGGCCGTTCACGGCCAGGGTGAGGAACGCGCCGACCCCTTCGGCCGTGCGGTCGTACGCCTCGTGCAAGACCGGTTCGTGGCCGGTTTCGTGCAAGGCGATCGCGGTGATCGTGCCCGCGATGCCCCCGCCGATGATCAGTACCTTCGTCATGTCCTTCTCCCCATCGAATATCTTAGAAACTAATTCGTTCTGCCGAACTAAAGAGTGGGCTAGGCTGGTCGTCGTGTCAAGCGAACGGGCGAGTTTGGTCGAAGAAGTGCTGCTCAAGGCCAGGGAGTTGTCCACGGAGACGGTCATGTTCCACACCGCCATCGCCGATCAACGCGGCCTCTCGGCGGTCGAGAGCAAGGTCTGCGACTACCTCGCGCGCCTCGGGCCGTTGACGCCGAAGGACCTCACGGGGTACTCCGGGCTCGCGCCGGCGTCGGTCACCGCGCTGGTCGACAGGCTGGAGGGCAAGGGCCTGGTGCGGCGGCTGCCGCATCCGGCCGACCGGCGCAAGGTGCTCATCGAGCTCGACCTGGCGACCGTCGCGGCCGCCGCGCCGCTGTGGGACCACATCGTGTCCTCGACCGTCCGGCTGTGCGAGCGCTACACCGACGAGCAGCTGGCGACCGTGATCGAGTTCCTCGGTGAAGCCGCCAAGCTCACCCACGAGTCCGCCGAGATGATCACAGGTCCCCTCACCGGGTGACTTTGTCCTTTGTGGAGTGGTGAACGGCGCGCGGGTCGCTGAAACGTGCGAGGCTTCCCGGGTCTTCTTTGCCTTTTCGGAGGTTGCGCGCATGACCGTTCCGGGGAAAACGCTTCGACTGCTCGTCGTACTCGCGCTGGTTTTCGCGAGTACGACATTGCTGGCGAACGCACCGTCCGAAGCCACTATTGTCAAGCCGTTCGCGCTGAACTACAACAAGGTGGTCTACGGCGATTTCCTCTACGGCGGGAACGGTGTCGTCCGCTGCCCGGTGGCTGGTGACAACGCGCCGAGCACCGGCAGCGGGAACACCCCGGCGACCTGCGCGAACACCGCGAACCGCACGGACACCAGGGTCAACGACAACTTCTTCATGCAGTGGGCGGACGTCGACTCCGATGCCGGGACGTTCGACTCCAGCTCGTCGGCGGTGACCGTTCCGCCGGGCGCGAAAATCGAATTCGCGCGGCTCAACTGGGCCGGTAACACTGGCGTGTACAGCCTTTCGCCGGGTGTTGCGTCGCCGACGAAATTATGCCAGGACCGGAACAACCGGTTGCCCGCCATCTTGCCGCCGGGGACCCCGGACAAGCAATCGGTCCGGCTCACCGTCGGAAATGGCAAAGCTGTCGACATAGCGCCCGTTTCCTACACCGAAGACCCGTCGAACACTTTCACCGGCGGCCAGTACTACTCGGCCTACGCCGACGTCACCAGCGCCTTTTCCAGCGTCCCGACGGGGTCCGCGGTCGACCTGACCGTCGGCAATGTGTGGGCGCCCAGGGGCTTCAACTGCATGGGCGGCTGGTCGGTCGCGCTGGTGTACTCCTACCCGGAGCGCAACCCGGACTACGCACCGAACAAGCGTGAGGTCTTCGTCTACGACGGCCACGTCCGCCAGAACAACACCGACCCGATCACGAACACCACGATCACCGGGTTCCGCGCCGCCGCGGCCGACGCGCACGTCGGGGTGACCGCGTACGAGGGCGACTGGGGCATCAAGGGCGACCAGTTCCTGATCAACGACAAGGCCGCCGCCGAGCCCGCCACCGGCGCCACCGACAACTTCTTCATCTCCAACGTCGACGGCGTGACCTCGCCGAACGTCAAGAACAACTACAGCGTGGATGCCAAGTCCTTCAACACGAACTCGATCCCGGCGGGCGCGACCAGCGCCAAACTCGGGTTCGGCACCACCGGCGACTCCTACCTCGCGCAGAACCTCGCCTTCTCCACGCCGGTGCCCGAGCTGCAGATCACCAAGATGGCCGAACCGCGGGTGGTGCACGCCGGGGACCAGGTCACCTTCACCATCGTCGTCACCAATCCGAGTGGTGCGCCCGCCAGCGGGGTGACGGTCGAGGACAGCGCGTTCCCGGCCTGCTCGAAGACGGTCGGTGACCTCGCGGGCGGCGCGACAAAGAGCTACACCTGCACCGCGACGGCGCCCGGCGACGACTTCACCAACAGCGCGAAGGTGACCGGCACGAGTGCGCTCGGTGACTCGCTCGACGGCACCTCGACGGTGTCGGTCGACGTCGTCCACCCGGCGATCGGCATCACCAAGCAGGCCGACAAGAAGGCTTACCGCGCGGGCGACACGGTGACGTTCACCGTGGTCGTCACCAACACCGGTGACGTGCCGCTGACCTCGGTGAAGGTGGCCGACCCGAAGACGCCGTCGTGCGTGCGGACGCTGCCGGGTGCGCTCGCCCCCGGCAAGAGCAGGACGTTCACCTGCACGGCGACCGCGCCGATCCCGGACGGGGTGAACACGGCCACGGTCACCGGCGCCGATTCGCTGGGCAAGCAGGTGACGGCGAGGGCCGACGCGCCCGCGCCGGTGATCGCGCCCGCGATCGACGTCACCAAGACCGCCACTCCGACGGTCATCCACGCGGGTGAGCCGGTCACCTGGACGATCACCGTGCGCAACACCGGCGACAGCCCGCTGAACCCGGTGAAGCTGACGGACGACACCACGACGTCCTGTTCGCGCACCCTCGACGGCGCGTTGGCGTCCGGCGCCGAACAGACGTTCACCTGCACGGCGAACCCGTCGAAGACGACGAAGAACACAGTGACCGCCGCGGGCACCGACCTCTCGGGGCAGCAGGTCACCGACACCGCGTCGGCCACGGTCACCGTGATCAACCCCGGGCTGACCATCCAGAAGGACGCGAACCCGGGTGTCGTGCGCCAGGGCGACCAGCTCACCTTCACGATCACCGTCACCAACGCGGGTGACGTGCCGCTGACCGACGTCGCCGTGGCCGACGACCGGACCCCGGCCTGCGCGAGGACCATCGGCAGGCTCGAGCCCCAGGCCAAGCAGACGTTCACCTGCACGACGCCCGCCCCGGCCGACGACTTCACCAACACCGCGACCGCGACCGGCAAGGATCAGCTCGGCCGCGAACTCAAGGTGACCGACGACGCGGTCGTCGACGTCATCCACCCGGCCGTGACGATCGTCAAGGACGCCACCCCCACGCAGGTGCGTGAGGGCGACACGGTGACGTTCACGATCACCGCGACCAACACCGGTGACGTCCCGCTGACCGGGGTCGAGGTCACCGATCCGCTGGTCGCGGCCTGCGCGAAGACGCTGGGAACCCTTGCACCGCAAGGAAAGCAAACGTACACCTGCACGACGGTGGCCGGGGCCGAAGGGTTCACGAACACGGCGAAGGTGACCGGGACCGACCCGATCAACCGGCCGGTCGACGCCACCGATACCGCCGCGTTCACCGTGCTGCATCCGGGGATCACGCTGACGAAGGACGTCAAGGGCGGCCCGTTCCGCGAGGGCGACCAGGTCACCTTCCAGCTCACCGCGAAGAACACCGGTGACGTGCCGCTGACCGGGGTGACGGTCGCCGATCCGCTGGTCGCGGACTGCGCACAGACCCTCGCCGAGCCGCTGGCGCCGGGCGGCACCTGGAGCTTCGGCTGCGTGACGAAGGCGCCCAAGGACGACTTCACCAACGTCGCCACTGTGACCGGCACGCCGCCGACCGGTCCGCCGGTGACCGCCACCGACGACGCCCCGGTCGACGTCATCCATCCGGGGATCGCGATCACCAAGGACGCGACGCCGACCGTCGTCCGGCCCGGCGACACCGTGACCTTCACGATCAGCGTCACCAACACGGGCGACAGCCCGTTGCGGGACGTGTTCGTCGCCGACTCGCTCGCCCCGGACTGCGCGAAGCGGCTCGGAGTCCTCGCGCCGCAGGCGAAGCAGACCTTCACCTGCACACTCATCGCCGGGCGGGACGACTTCACCAACACCGCGCGGGTCAACGGCACCGACGGCACCAACCGGCCTGTCACGGCTGTCGACGACGCCGTGGTGGACGTCATCCACCCCGATATCGCGATCATGAAGGCCGCCTCGCCGACGCAGGTGCGTGAGGGCGACACGGTGACGTTCTCGATCCTGGTGAAGAACACCGGTGACGTCCCGCTGACCGCTGTGTCCGTTGTGGACGATCGGACTCCTTCCTGCGCCAAGACGTTCGATGCGCTCGCCGTCGACGCCGAGCAGACGTACACCTGCACGACGGTGGCCGGGCCCGAAGGATTCACGAACACGGCGAAGGTGACTGGGACCGACCCGACCAACCGGCCGGTGGACGCCACGGCCGACGCGAACTTCACCGTGCTGCACCCCGGCCTGTCCATCACGAAGGACGTCAAGGACGGTCCGTTCCGGGCGGGCGACACCGTCACGTTCACCATCACGGTCACCAACACGGGTGACGCGCCGCTCACCGCGGTGACCGTCGCCGACGAGATCGCCCCGGCGTGCGCGCGCACGTTCGACAAGCTCGACGCCAAGGCGGTGCAGACGTTCGAGTGCACCATGGTCGCGCCCGCCGACGACGTCGTGAACGTCGCGAAGGTGACCGGGACGCCACCGACCGGCCCGCCGATCACCACCACAGACGACGCCAAGGTCGACGTCATCCACCCGGCCGTGAAGATCGTCAAGGAGGCCGCGCCCTCGGTCGTGCGCGCGGGTGACGAGGTCACTTACACCATCGCGGTGACCAACACCGGCGACGTCCGGCTTTCCGCGGTGTCCGTTGTGGACGATCTGAATCCCTCGTGCGCCGGGACTTTCGAGGCGCTGGCGCCCGACGAGGTGCAGACCTACACCTGTACCGGCAAGGCGGGAACGGACGACTTCACCAACGTCGCCAAGGTGTCCGGCACCGACCCGACCGGACGGCCGGTCGACTCCAGTGACGACGCCAAGGTCGACGTGATCCACCCGGCGATCGCGATCACCAAGGACGCCTCGCCCGAGCAGGTGCGCGAGGGCGACACGGTGACGTTCGCGATCTCGGTGCGCAACACCGGCGACGTTCCGCTCACCGCGGTGTCCGTTGTGGACGATCGAACCCCCGCCTGTGCGCACACGGTGGACACGCTCGCCCCCGGCGCGCAGGAGGCGTACACCTGCACGACGGTGGCCGGGCCCGAAGGCTTCACGAACACCGCGAAGGTGACGGGCACGGACTCGACGCAGCGCCCGGTCGACGCCTTGGACACGGCGACGTTCACCGTGCGACACCCGGGCATCGGCATCACGAAGTCCTTGCGGGGCGGGCCTTTCCGGGCCGGTGACCCGGTCACCTTCGACATCGTGGTGACCAACAGCGGCGACACCGAACTGCGTGACGTCACGGTCGCGGACGGGATCGCGCCGGACTGCGCGCGGACCATCGGCGCCCTGCCCGCCGCCGGGGTGCAGCGCTACACCTGCACGATGGCCGCCCCCGCCGACGACGTTGTGAACGTCGCGAAGGTGACCGGGACGCCGCCGACCGGTCCACCCGTGACCAGCGAGGGCAGTGCGAAGGTCGACGTCATCCATCCGGTGGTGGAGATCGTCAAGGACGTGTCGCCCGCGCAGGTCCGGCCGGGCGAGTCCGTGACGTTCACCGTCACCATCACCAACACGGGTGACGTGCCGTTGTCCGCGGTGGTCGTGACCGACGACAAGGTCGCGGCCTGCGGCTTCCGCGTGGAGACCCTCGCGGTCGGCGCGAGCGAGAGCCGTCAGTGCTCGCTCGTCGCCCGTGAAGATGTCACCAACGTCGCGAACGTGACCGGGGACGACCCCACCGGCAGGCCTGTGACCAGCAGCGATGACGCAGTGGTCGACGTCATCGGGCCGGGGATCACGGTCACCAAGACCGGCCCGGTCAAGCCGGTGCTCCCCGGCCAGAAGGCGACCTTCACGGTCGTCGTCAAGAACACCGGCGACGTCACGCTGACCGACGTCACGCTCGACGACCCGATCGCGCCGGGGTGTTCGGTGAAGGTGGGCACGCTCAAGCCGGACGAGTCCGCCGCGCCGGTGACCTGCGAGCTGACCATGGGCCAGGCCGACGTCACGAACACGGTGAAGGCGACCGGGACGGACCCGGCTGGCAAGCCGGTGACCTCGACCGCCGACGCCGTCGCGAAGGTCGCGAAGCCGGGGATCGACCTGGTGAAGAAGGCCGATCCGACGATCAGCCCCGGCGGGACCATCACGTACACGCTCAGGGTGTCCAACACCGGGAACGTCGACCTGGCGCCGGTGGAGATCCTGGACAACACGGCGATGGCCTGCGACCGGCGGTTCGAACGGCTGGCGCCCGGCGCGCACCAGGAATGGACTTGCACGGCGAAAGCGGGGCAGTCCGGCGACGTCGAGAACATCGCGACCGCGACCGGCGACCCCGACACCGACCAGCCCGGCCCGCCGGTGAAGGACACCGACAAGGCCGTGGTCAAGGTCGTCGCGCCCGGCACCCCGGCCGTCCCGGAGCCGCCGACGTCGCCATCGTTGCCCAACACCGGCTACAACCCCTGGACCCCGGGCATCACCGGCCTCGCGCTCCTGGTCGCCGGTGCCGCCCTGCTCCTGACCACCCGCCGCCTCCGCCTCCGCCTCCGACGCTGACGCTGACAGCGCTGACGCCCCGCAACTCGTCGACGAGTCGTGGTCTCTCGCGATCAAGAAACCACAACTCGTCGACGAGTTGCGTGAGGGGGTGGGGGTGCGCGTGCGGGTGGGCGGTTCAGACCAGTGGGAAGGTTGCTTCGGGTAGGTAAGTATCTTGCGTAAGGGGTTAGTGGTGACGGGTTCGACAACCGGGGAGCGCGCCGGGCAGCAGCACCTGGCGCACGTGGTCTTCATCGCCGGGGCGGCCGCCGTCGGCGGGTTCCTGTTCGGCTACGACAGCTCGAACATCAACGGCGCGGTCATCGGCATCCGTCAGCATTTCGAGGTCGGCGAGGGAATCACCGGGCTGACCGTGTCGAGCGCGCTCATCGGTTCCTCGGCGGGCGCGTGGTTCGGCGGGCTGCTGTCCGACCGGATCGGCCGGATCCGCACGATGCAGCTCGCGGCCGTGTTGTTCCTGGTCAGCGCGATCGGCGCGATGTTCCCGTTCGCGATCTGGGACCTCGCCCTGTGGCGCGTGGTCGGCGGGATCGCGATCGGTGTCGCGTCGGTGATCGGCCCGGCGTACATCGCCGAGGTCGCGCCGCCCGCGTACCGCGGTCCGTTTCATGCGTCCCCTGAAGGCCACCATGACAGCGTTAAACGCCGTGAAGGCTCCCATCAGGGCACACGGCAAAGCCTGGGGTCGCGACTGAAGGAGACTTTCCCTCGACTCAACCTTGCAAAGTCCCCTTCACCAGAACAGACCGTCGGGCCCATATGACCGCGGCTGGAAGGACACCGTCGACGTGCGGGCCGCCGAGTCCGCCGAGATCGCCGTGCGGTTCACCGACTACCCGGGCAACTACGTCTTCCACTGCCACAACCTCGAACACGAGGACATGGCGATGATGGCGGACTTCCGGACCTCCGGACCTCCTGATCGCGGTTAAGCTGGGGTTATGTCTTTCGCCGATCGGTTCGCGCGCATGAACAGGGCCTTCGCCAACCCGGTGATGCGGCTGTGGGCGGGCCGGGTGCCGCCGCTCGCCATCGTCGAGCACGTCGGGCGCAAGTCCGGCCGGAAGTACCGCACGCCGGTGACGGCGTTCCGGATCGAGGGCGGGTTCGTGGTGGCGCTGCCGTACGGCCGCGATCGCGACTGGGTCCGCAACCTGACCGCCGCGGGCGGGGGCGTGCTGGTCCGGCTCGGCAAGCCCCTCGTGATCGCGAAGAGCACGGTGGTGCCGAGTGACGAGGCGAGCACGTTCCTCTCCCGCCGGGCGGTGCGAGCCTTGAAGTGGAACAAGATCGATTACGTACTGCGACTGGAGACCTGAGACTCACCGGCGCGGACTGCGACGAATGGCGGTCGTCGTCGTAACTCGTTCGTGATAGTTTTCCGCCCCGTGTCCCCCATTAGAGCGCGCAGTAGGTTACTTCTCGTGTCCTTGAGTGTCCTCATCGGCGGCGCCTCGGCCGGTAGTGGCTATCTGTGGTTGCACGACAGTCCTGGCTCGGACACGTTGAGTAACGCCGCGCTCATGGTTCCCGACACCCGGATGACCGGCGGCCCGAACGCCAAGCAACCGAACAACCCGGGCGGTGGGGACCCCGCCGCCCCCGGTTCCGGCCCTGGCGGCCCAGCCGCTCCCGGCACGTCGCCGAGCTCGACGACGTCGACCGGAGCCTCTCCCTCGGCGACGCCGTCGAGCGACGCCCCCAAGTCGGACGCTCCCGCGCCGTCGGACACGCCCGCCAAGACGACCGCCGCCCCGCCCTCGCCCAAGTCGCAGCTCGACCGCTCGCTGACCGGGCAGGTCATCCAGCTCGTCAACGACGAGCGCGCGAAGGCGGGCTGCGACGACGTCTCGAACGAGAGCCACCTCGCCGACGCGGCGCAACGACACAGCGACGACATGTCCGCTCGTGACTACTTCTCGCACGACACTCCCGAGGGCGTGCACTTCGACCAGCGCATCCGCCAGGCCGGGTACTCGAAGCCGGGCGCGGAAAACATCGCGCGAGGCGCACAGAGCGCGTCGCAGGTGATGGACATGTGGATGAACTCCAGCGGCCACCGGGCGAACATCCTGAACTGCTCGCTCACCAAACTCGGCGTCGGCGTCACCACCGACGGCTGGTACTGGACGCAGGACTTCGGCTACTGAGCCGTCTTGCCGGTGTCCTTCTGGTTCCACCGCTCGGCGATGTCGCCGTAGCGCGCCAGCACCGTCGCCCGCAGGGCCGGGTCGGTGCGCGGCACCGGCTCGATGAACACCTCGGTGACGTCGTTGAAGCGCGCCTCCAGCTCGCTCGCCAGGCGCACGCAGGCGCGTTCGACGTCGGCCGCGCCCAGCGTGTCGTCGAAGTCGACGCGGGTGCACACGAGGACCTGGTCGGTGCCCATCAGCATGGTCTGCAGGTCGACCACGGCCTCGATCTCCGGCGCGACGGCGAGGTGGTCGCGGATCCCGCGCACCATCACCGGGTCCGCCTGCCTGCCGATCAGCAGGCCGCGGTTGGTGCGCCCGAGCAGGTACGCGACGAACGCCAGCAGCAGGCCGATCGCGATCGACGCGGCGCCGTCCCACACTGAAGAACCGGTCAGCTGGTGCAGCCCGATCCCGGCGAACGCGATGATCAGGCCGACCAGCGCGGCCGAGTCCTCGAACAGGACGGTCTTCGGCGCCGGGTCGTCGATGAGCCGCAGGTAGGTCGCCATCGTCCGGTTCTCGGCCTTGGCCTCCTTGCGCACCTGCCGGACCGCCTGGACCCAGGACACCGACTCCATGGCGAACGCGAGCGCCAGCACGATGTAGCTGACCAGCGGGTTGGTCTGTTCCTCCGGATGCCCGAAGACGGTCGAGAATCCTTCGTAGAACGAGAAGACCGCGCCGGAGGCGAAGATCGACACCGCGGCGAGCAGGGACCAGAAGTACCGCTCCTTGCCGTAGCCGAACGGGTGAATCCGATCGGCGGGCCGGTCGGACCGTTTCAGCGCGGTCAGCAGGAGGACCTCGGTGAAGGTGTCGGCCACCGAATGCGCGGCCTCGGACAGCATCGCGCCGGAGCCGGTGATGATCCCGGCGACCAGTTTCATGATCGCGATGGCCAGGTTCACCCCGCCGGCCAGTACGACGGTCAGGGTGCTTTCGCCGCCGGATTCCTCCGGGGCCGCTGTTTCCTCGCTCACCGGGAGAAGCGTAATGCGCGCGGCGTGTTCACAACGCGCGAAGCCCGCTCAGCACCCGTTCCATCAGCGCCAGCGCGGGCCTGCCGTCACCGGTGGGTTTCGTGTCGTGGATCGTCACCAGCCCCAGCTCGGCCATGTCGCCCAGCAGCACGCGGGCGACCCCGAGCGGCACGCTGAGCGTCGCGGCGACCTCGGCGACCGACCGCGGGTGGTGGCAGAGCCGCCGGACCGAGCGGAACTCGCCGGTGACCCGGGTGCCGTTCCAGCGTGCGTCCGCGCGGGCGGAGACGAGCGCCTCGATCGCGAGGTGGCGGCTCGACTGCGTCCGGCCCCGGGTGAGGACGTACGGCCGGACCAGCGTCCGTGCGACCTGTTCGTCGTAGCTGCTGTCGTACCGCGGTTCCGGTGACGAGCGGACTTCCCGCGCCGCGACGACCGGCGGCAGGGCGACGGGCTCGACGGCCTGTTCTGGCGGCTGCGCGACGGGTCCGACCAGGCGCTCGGCGACCTTGGCCGAGGGAAACCGGGCCCCCGCGCGGCCGACGCTCGTCGACTCGTTCTCGGCTGGCCACTGGTGCTGGCCGGGCTTGGTTGTCGGGAGGACGTCCGGTTCGTTCGCGTACTTCCTGACGATCCTGGCCGAGGGAAAGCGCGCGCCCGCCTGCTGGTTCGGTCTGAGATCGCGGTGCTCGCTCATGCCGGTCGCCCTTTTCCTGGTTGCCGAAGCCGCACCTCGCGGGCGGCTCCGGCAACGAGGAAAGCCCAGAATAACCCCGCCGTCTACCCCCCATTCGCCGGTTTGTTCCGACCGGCCGTGGCCACGTCAGCGGTGCGCACTAGGCCGAACGCCGTACCGGCCCTGCCCGGCCCCGGGGTGGCCGGAAGCGGTCGCGGCGCGGTCCAGCGGGGTCGCGACGCCGGATACTGCCGCTGAACGCCATCGCGAGTCGAGTCTCAGGGGGCCTGTCATGCCGCTGGCCGAACCGGCAGGTCCACTGTGGACCGCTGTCAAAGCGCTGTACGACTCCTGGCCGCCCGACAGCGAGGACGTCGCCCAGCAGCTCCAAGACGGCTGGCGGCGGGCCGACGTGACGATGACGCAGGCGGGTGGCCAGCTCGGCCAGGTCGGCGGGGTGCTGCCCGGCACCTGGCAGGACGGTGCGGGCACGGTCCTGCACGGCCGGGTGAACGCGCACGTCCAGCAGGTGAGCGGGCTGAGCGAGGGGATGCGGCACCAGTCCGTGCTGGCCGACCGCTACGCCTCGACGTTGCGGGCGACCAAACAGACGATCGCCCAGAGCGTCGAGTCGACTTCGCCGCTCTACGCGGCGCTCGGCAGTCCCCAGCTCGGCGTGGCCGGTCTCGCGATGCAGCAGATCGTCGCCGCGCGGCTGGCCGAGCAGCTCAAGGTGATGGTCCTCGGCGAGGCCGCGGCGTTGAGCACCGGCCAGACGCAGGGCACCACGCTCCCGGCCGACGCGACGCCGCCGCCGGCCGGCGGCACGCCCGCCCAGAACGCCGCCTGGTGGAAGTCCCTGTCCGACCCGCAGAAAGCGGCGCTGCTGCGTGACCATCCGGAGTGGCTTGGCAACCTCGACGGGCTGCCGGGCTCGGTGAGGTCCCAGGCGAACGTGGCTCGCGTCCCCGGCGAGCGGTCGGCGTTGCGGAAGCAGCGCGACACGCTGCAGGCCCAGCTGGATCAGGCCAAGACCCAGGTCAACCCCTACGCCAGCGAGGAGGACCTCCTCAACGCCGCCGCGGTCGGGCGGGTCAACGATCTGACCCACCAGGTGGCGGGTGTCGACGCGAAGCTCCAGTCGCTCGACGCGATCGACGCGGTGATGGCGAAGGGCGACCACCAGCTGCTGACGCTGGACACCTCGGGCCTGCGCGTCAAGGCCGCGGTGAGCGCGGGCAATGTCGACACCGCGGACAACGTCGCGGTGTTCACCCCGGGGCTGACCACCACGGTCAACGGCGACCTGGTGTCCTACGACGGCCAGCTGCAGAGCCTCCGGCAGCGGGCCGAGGGGCTCGGCGGCGGGAAGTCGGTCGCCGCGGTGACCTGGATCGGCTACGAGGCGCCGCAGCTCAACGAGGTCTTCGACCCGAGCCACTCGGTCGCGCTGGACCAGGACGCGAAGGCGGGCGGGGCGGCACTGAACGGGTTCCTCAACGGCATCGGCGCGGCTCGCGACATCAGCGGGACGCCGGTGCACCTCACCGCGCTCGCGCACTCCTACGGCAGCCTGACCACGGGGGCCGCTCTGCACCAGCCGACGCCGGTCGACGACTTCGCGGCGTTCGGTTCGCCGGGACTGGACATCAAGGGCGGCCAGGAACTCCTGGTGCCGCCGGGCCACTCGTACAACGAATGGGCGAACGGCGACCCGGTCCCGTTCGCCAACGGTGTCACCGATTTCGGCGCGCCGCCCGCGTCCGACCCCAGCTTCAAACAGCTCTTCACCGGTGACGGGGTCGGTGTCGACGGCCAGGCGCTGCACCGCTCGTTCGGGCACTCCGACTACTTAACCCCCGGCTCGACGAGCCAGTACAACCTGGCCGCCATCGTCGCGGGCAAGCCGGAGCTGACGAGCCTCGACCGGCTGATCCCGCCCCAGGCGCCCCCGCTGCCCGGCGCGCCCCAGCCGCTGCCCCAGCGCAGCCCACTGGACCACCCGATCGTCCCGCCGCCGCCGACAGCCTCCGCGCCTCCCGGCGCAGTCCCCC
Organism: Amycolatopsis sp. H20-H5; assembly: GCF_035828755.1. NCBI lineage: Bacteria > Bacillati > Actinomycetota > Actinomycetes > Pseudonocardiales > Pseudonocardiaceae > Amycolatopsis > Amycolatopsis sp. H20-H5. Next base: position 27,997 of record NZ_JAYMZS010000013.1, read on the forward strand.
AACCACCACCGGCCCCAGGCCACTAGCGCACGTCGGAAACTGCCTCTGAAGGCCACCATGACGGCGTTAGACGCCGTCATGGTGGCCTTCAGAGGCAGCTGACGCGACGTGTGCTCGCGTAGACGAGTAGCGCGGCGGCGCAGGCCACCAGCACGATCTGTTCCACCGTCGCGGGCAGCCCGGCGTCGAGGGCGGTCTTGAGGCCGACCCAGCAGTAGGTCGTCATCGCGCCCGCGGCCAGCGCGAACACCGGCGGGCGGACCCGGTGGATCAGCGCGACGGCCGCCACTTCCAGCGCGAGCAGCATGACCACCGTGACCCACGCCGGGATCGGGTCGTGCCCGACGAAGCGCAGGATCTGGACCACCGTGGTCGCGACCAGTCCGAGCAGGAAACCCAGCCAGGGATTGCCCGTCGTCGTGCGTTCGGCGGGGGCGCCGAAGCCGCGGTACGCCCAGACCAGGAGCGCCACGACGACGACCGCCGCCGAAGCGAGTGCCGCGTACGGGGCCAGGAAGTGGTCGCCGTTGCCGATGGTGAACGCGAAGGTCCCGGCTGAGCCGACCACGAACAGCCCGATCCAGCCGACGCGCCAGCCCTTGCCCAGCCAGGGCTCCTTGCCGAACCGCCTGCCGAACTGCCTGCCGAACTGCCTGCCGAACTGCCTGCCGAACCGCTTGTCGAGCCGCCTACTGAACAGCGCCTCGGCCACCGCGATCGGCGTCGCGATGCTCCACACCACGTGCAGCGTCAGCACGAACACCGTCCACGGCACGCCGATGCCGAGCCCGGGAACGTGCCCGTAGTCGAGGAGCCGGAACCCGGCGTAGTTCGGGTTGACCAGCGACTGGGTGAGCAGCCCCTCTTCGAACACCCCGAAGGCCAGCGCGGACAGGATCATGGTCGGCCAGCCGCGTCCGGAGCGGCGGGCGAACTCCCGGATCAGCAGCGCGGCGCCGCCGTACAACGGGACGAAGAGCAGGAACATGCCGAGCTGCTGGAAGCTCGGCCGCCGGTCGAACAGGAACTGGTCGCCGAGCAGGAACTCGGCCGTGAACGGTGACAGGAAAGCGAGCGTGAGCACCGGAGCGAGTCGTCTTGGCATGGGTTCGATCGTCCGGCCAGGAGCGCGGCCGGACCCAGGCATTCGGTCACTTACCCGCCATGACATCCGTCGTGGTTCCCCGGAAACGCCGAAGGGGACTTCCGCCGGGATCGAAGCCGGTGGAAGTCCCCTTCAGCGGGTCCTACTTGTCCTCGTCCGGAAGCGGGGTGCCGGTCGGGACCTCGTCGGTCTTGTTCTCGTCGAGCGCGGTGTTCGCTTCCTCATCGGACAGCGAAGGCGCGCCGGACGGAACCAGCTGCGGCTCCGGCTTGCGCTTCACCGCGGTCAGTAGCATCTGGGCGACGTCGACGATTTCGACCTTCTCGCTCGCCAGTCCGTCGCTCTGCCGCGCCGTGAGCCCGTCGTTGAGCATCACCTTGCAGAACGGGCAGCCGGTCGCGATCTTCGACGGCGCGGTGCCGAGCGCCTCGTCGACGCGCTCGACGTTGATCCGCTTGCCGATCTTCTCTTCCATCCACATCCGCGCGCCGCCCGCGCCGCAGCACATCGAGCGGTCGCCGTGCCGCGGCATCTCGCGCAGCGTGGCGCCGGTGGCCTCGACGAGCTCACGCGGCGCGTCGTAGACCTTGTTGTGGCGCCCCAGGTAACACGGGTCGTGGTAGGTGACGTCCTCCGCGATCGGCGCGACCGGCGTGAGCCGCTTCTCGCGGACGAGCCGGTTGAGCAGCTGCGTGTGGTGCACGACGTCGAACTGCCCGCCGAGCTCCGGGTACTCGTTGGCGAGGGTGTTGAAGCAGTGCGCGCAGGTCACGACGACCTTGCGCTTCAGCACGTCCCGGCCCTCGAACACCGAGTTCAGCATCTCGACGTTCTGCTGCGCGAGCATCTGGAACAGGAACTCGTTGCCCGCGCGCCGCGCCGGGTCGCCGGTGCAGCCTTCCTCGGAGCCGAGCACGGTGTACTTGACGTCCGCCATGTGCAGCAGCTCGGCGACCGCCTGGGTGGTCTTCTTCGCGCGGTCCTCGAACGCACCGGCGCAACCGACCCAGAACAGGTACTCGGTCTCGTCGGCGAGCTCGCCCTCGAAGACCGGGACCTCGAAGTCCAGCGCCTCGGTCCACTGTAGACGGTCCTTGGCGTTCTGGCCCCAGGGATTGCCCTTGTTCTCGAGGTTCTTGAACATCCCGTTGAGCTCGCTCGGGAAGTTGGACTCGATCATCACCTGGTAGCGGCGCATGTCGACGATGTGGTCGACGTGCTCGATGTCCACCGGGCACTGCTCGACGCACGCGCCGCAGCTGGTGCAGGACCAGAGCATGTCGGGGTCGATGATGCCGCCGTCCTCGGCGCTGCCGATCAGCGGCCGCTCGGCCTCGGCCAGCGCGAGGACGTCGATGCCCGCGTGCGGGTTGTCGCCGGTCAGGCCGATTTCGTCGCCCGCCATGTCGCGCTTGCCGCCCGCCAGCAGGTACGGCGCCTTGGCGTAGGCGTGGTCACGCAGCTGGGTGATGAGCAGCTTGGGCGAGAGCGGCTTGCCGGTGTTCCACGCGGGGCACTGCGACTGGCAGCGGCCGCATTCGGTGCAGGTGGAGAAGTCGAGCCAGCCCTTCCAGGTGAAGTCCTCGACCTTGCCGACGCCGAAGGTGTCCTCGTCCGGGTCGGCCTCTTCGAGGTCGAGGACCTTGCCGCCGCTCATCATCGGCTTGAGCTTGCCGAGCGCGACCTGGCCGTCGGCCTCGCGCTTGAAGTAGATGTTGAAGAAGGCGCTGAACCGGTGCCACGCGATGCCCATGGTCATCGTGCGGGCCACCACGACCAGCCACACGGTCGCGCTCATCAGCTTGACGAAGGCGAACACCGAGACCAGGTTCGGGCTGGCCGGGAGCAGTTCGCCGAGCGGTGCCGAGACGAACGCCGACCAGACGGGCGTCTCGTGCGCGCCCAGCGCGGACTTCGCGGCGCGGACGCCGATGATGCCGATGCCCTCGATGAGCACGACGGCCTCGATGAAGTACGCCCATTTGAAGTTCGAGCCCTGGAAGCGGGACTGGCGGTCGGCGCGGCGCGGGTGGTTGCGCTGGCGGATGCCCATCAGCACCAGGATGCCGACGATGGTGCCGACGCCCAGGACCTCCATCAGGAGGCTGAACAGCGACCAGTCGTCGAGGATCGGCCAGCCCCAGGTCGGCACGAACACCTCGCCGTAGGCCTCGAACAGCGCCAGCGAGCCGAGCAGGAAGCCCCACATCACCAGCCAGTGGGCGGGCCCGACGCTCTTGACCTTGTTCATCCGCGTGTGCGCGGCGAACTCCTTGATCAGCGTGCCGAGGCGGGCCATGAACGGTCCGTTGCGCGTGGCGTCTGGCTGTCCGAGCTTGATCACCCGCACGAAGCGGGCGATGGTCGCGGCGAACATTCCCCAGGCGACGATGCCGAGCAGGACCGCTATCCCGCCGAGCGTCAGCTGTACAGCGCCCATCGTCGGGTGCCTTTCGTCCGGATGTGGTGGTGGCGGCGCGTGAGCACCGTTTGTCGGGCAGGTTGTCGGGCAGGTATGTCGGGCAGAGTAACGCTTCTTACTGATGAGTAACCGGTTAGCGGGGCCTAAGTCCCACTGATGTGTCGCACGCCTCGCTGGCTAATGGGACGATCGTTCAGGTAGTTTCGAAGGCATGGGTGCTTATTTGTACCTCGCGTTGGCCATCGCCGCAGAAGTCACCGCGACGATCTCGCTCAAGCTGTCCGACGGGTTTTCCAAGCTCGGCCCGTCGATCCTGGTGGTCGTGGGCTACGCCATCGCGTTCTACGGACTGTCCCAGGTCCTCAAAGCCGGTCTGCCGATCGGAGTCGCCTACGCGATCTGGGCCGCGGCCGGGGTAGCCCTGGTGGCGGCGATCGGAGTCCTGTTCCTGAGGGAACCACTCAACCTCGCGATGGTCGCCGGACTGGTCCTGGTGATCGGCGGGGTGGTGCTGATCGAACTCGGGAGCGCGGCCCAGTGAAGATGCAGCCGGACGGCCGAAAGGCCCGAGGCGAGAAACGCCGCGAGGAGATCATCGCGGCCACCTTGCGAGTGATCGAGCGCGACGGTGTCGCCGGCGTCACGCACCGGACCGTGGCCACGGAGGCGGGAGTGCCCACAACATCCACGACCTACCACTTTTCGAGCCTGGACGACCTGCTGGTGGCCACCCTGATCTCGTGCGCCCGTGACATGGCAACAGAGGTCTACTGGATGATCGACCGAGCCCGCTCCCGCGGAAGCCGAGGCGCCGACGAGGTCGCAGGCCTCCTCGCCGAGGCCCTCGGACCCCGGCGAGGACGAACAATGGCCGAGTACGAGCTCTACCTGTTAGCCGCCCGAAAACCCGAATTACGCCCGGCGGCCCGCCGCTGGCTGGACGTCCTGACCTCCATGGTCCGCCACGACGACGAGATATCATTCCGAGTATTCCTAGCCGGAATCGACGGCCTCCTAATACAAGGCCTAATCGACGACGAGCCCCCCTCAGCCGACGAGCTCCGCCCCGTAGTCGCCTACCTATTAAAGCCAAGATAAAAACCACCCAGCCCACCCACCACCCAGCCCCACCCACCACCCAGCCCCACCACACAAGACCCACCACCCAGACTCACCACACAAGACCCACCCACAACACCAAAAACAAAAACCCAGCCCCAGCAGTCCGCCCCAACCACAGCGTCTCCCCGAGCCCTGCGAGGGGAGACTTCACCGCCGCGCGCCCTCTTTCAGGCCCGCCAGGGCCTCCCAACTCGCGACGGCAGGTCGCCCCCCTTAAAGACAAAGCCGCACTTACGCTGGAAGTCAGGGGCGACCTGGCGGCGCGAGTTTGTGAGCGCGCTGGCCAAAAAACACAGGCTTCTAACCGCACCTCAGGACCCAACCAAAAACCCGCACTTCCGTACGGCGCCAGGGGGCGACCTGGCACCGCGAGCAACCGCGCTGGCCAAAAAACACAGACACCTAGCCATACCTCAAGGACGCAACCTAGATTCGTCCCATGATCACAAAACTTGAGGCCGGCGAAGCCGTCCTGGAAGCCAAGGCCCGCTTGGGCCTGACCTGGGCGCAGCTTGCCGAAACCCTGGACGCACCGCTGGCGTGGGTGACGTCCGCGCTATTGGGGCAGCATCCGATGCCGACGCCGGTGGCCGCGAAGGCCGCTCGGGTCCTGGAGCTCGACTCCGAGGTCGAGGCCGCCCTGCGGGCGCAGCCGAGCCGGGGCGCGCTGGAAGAGATCGTGCCCACCGACCCGACCATCTACCGCTTTTACGAGGTGCTCCAGGTTTACGGGCCGACCATCAAGGAGCTCATCCACGAGCGGTTCGGGGACGGGATCATGAGCGCCATCAATTTCAAGCTCGACGTGGGGCGGCGAGAGGATCCGGGCGGCGAGCGGGTCGTCGTCACCCTGGACGGAAAGTTCCTCAAGTATCAGTGGGGCTGACGGCGCATCATCAGCAGATAGAGCGCGCCCGGCACCAAGAGCCCCAGCAACCACGAGATATCGGCACCGCCCAGCAGCGGTGCCAGCGGCCCCACGAAAATCCCTTCGACGTTCGAAAACGGGATCTGGACCGCGATGCCGATGACGTACGCGATGAGCGCGGGCGCCGACCAGCGGCCGTAGCGTCCGTCGGGGTCGTACACCGCCTCGAGGTCGTAGGACTCCTTGCGCACCAGGTAGAAGTCAACCAGGTTGATCGAGCTCCACGGCGTCAGGAAATACAGCGCCGCCGAGGCCGACGACGTACGCGACTTCGTGGCCCTTGAAGGCCTTGCCCGCCACGGCGTACGTGAGCGCGCCGAACGACATCGCCCAGACCGGCGCCGAGCACCGTCCCGCCGTAGGTCCACCAGAACGTCGACCGCACCGACGTCGCTGAGGACAGGTAGCGCGAGGTGTCGGCGACGTACGGGCCGAAGGTCAGCTGAATCGACGGGTTCGCGGGCAGCCCGGTGAGCTGGGCCACGGCCTGCCTGCCGAGCACCAGCGGCAGCACCGCGCCGGAGACGCCGAACTGCGCGCGACTGGATCCAGCACGGTCAGCGCACCGGTGATCGCCGAGGTGATCTGCATGTTCGCCGCGAACCACAGTGCGAACAGGCTGCGGTGATGCCCGTGCCGTTCGGCCTCGGGGATCGGGTCGATCGAACGCCGCTCGAGAGCCGCCGCTGCCAGCTGACCTCCAGGTCGAGTCCTTGGAGACCGTTACCGGCAACGACGACCCCCGGCAGAAGAGCGGGCGATCAGAATCCGTCTGGCATACCAGGCGGTTACTTGCAGGCGCCGCAGCAGCCGCAGCCGAGGCCGGTGCAGGCCGAGCAGCAGCCGTGTCGCATGACGATCTTGAACAGACGCTTGATCATGATCTGCCTCCCGTTCGATGAAAACCTGCGCATAAGACGCTAGGTGCTCCGGCAGGCCCCTGGCACCGCTGCCCGGGTGGGTGGCCCTCCCCCGATCAGGTCAGCCCTTGTTCTCGTAGACCGCCGTGAGCACCGCGCGGGCCAGCGTGTGGCCGAACATGGTGAAGCCGAGGAACGCGGGGGTCGCGTCGCCGTCGACGGCCAGTTCTTCGACGTCCAGCGCGTGGACGGCGAAGTAGTACCGGTGCGGGCCGTGTCCGGGAGGCGGCGCGGCGCCGAGGAACTGCTTGACCCCGCCGTCACCCTTCAGCGTGACGGCGCCCTCTGGCAGGCCCGAGCCGGTCGCGTCGCCCGCGCCGGCGGCGAGCTCGGTGACCGAGGCCGGGACGTTGAACACCGCCCAGTGCCAGAACCCGCTGCCGGTGGGCGCGTCCGGGTCGTAGCAGGTGATCGCGAAGCTCTTGGTCTCCGCGGGGAAGCCCGCCCAGCTCAGGTGCGGGGACCGGTCTTCGCCACCGGCGCCGAAAATGCCGCTGAGGTGGGGGGTCGCCAGGGTTTCGCCCTCGGCGACGTCATCGCTGCGGAGGGCGAAGGAAGGCGCGGCCGGTAGGTGCTCGTACGGGCCGTGTGGCTGTGACATGGATCCTCCTGATCGCGAAAATCCCAACGGGGCCAGGCTAGGACCCTGATGCGCCGGGCGCCGTCTCAGGGACGAATAGGGGGGATACCCCGATGTTCTCCCGGCCGCCGCCCCCTTAGCGTCAGCGCAGACGGAAACCTGCTCGGGAGGGACTCAACCATGGCGCGCCCGCTACTGGCACTAGGCGGCATCGTTCTCATCGGCGTCGGCGCGGCGATCGGGTTCGGCTGGTGGATGCCGTCGACCGCCGAGGCCGACACGCAGCTCACCTCCCCGGTGCGGAGCGTGCGCCTGGAGACCGACTCGGGTTCGGTGCGCCTGCGGGTCTCCGACGGCGCCGCCAAGATCCACCAGAGCTTCTCCTACCACGGCGGCGACAAGCCCGGCGACGGTTACCGGATGGAGGGCGACCAGCTCGTGCTCGGCAGCTGCGGCGACCACTGCTCGATCGGCTACGACATCGTCCTGCCGTCCGGCGTGCCGGTGACGGGCAAGTCGGACTCCGGTGAGATCGAGCTCAGCGCGGTGACCAGCGTCGACGTCACCGCCGACTCCGGACGCGTCCGGGTCAGTGACGTGCCCGGCGCCGTGACGGTCACCGCCGACTCCGGCGAGGTCGACCTCAAGAACATCGGGCAGAACGTGCGGGCGAAGGTCGGGTCCGGCTCGATCCGGGGCGACGGCCTGCGGGGCAGCGTCGACGCCCAGACCGACAGCGGCAGCATCAAGCTCGCGCTCGACGCCGTCAACAGCGTCAAGGCGAAGACCGACAGCGGCGGCATCGACCTCACCGTGCCGTCCGGTTCGTACCGGGTCCAGGGCAGTTCCGACAGCGGGAGGCGCGACATCCAGGTGGCGCAGGACTCCTCCGCCGCCCAGACTCTGGACCTGGGGACCGACAGCGGCAGCGTCCGCGTCCGCACCGCCTGAACCACAGAAACTTCGTACACAGGGGGATTTCTTCCATGACTGCCAAGGAAAAGCGGTTGCTGGGCGCGCTGGCGCTGGGCGCCGTCGCGGCCTTCACCGTGGCGGGCTGCACCGGGCTCGGCGTGCAGACCTCGACGGTGCACGACGGCCAGCCGATCACCCAGCCGGTGACCGCGATCCGGCTCGACATGGCCGTCGGCGAGGTCCACGTCCGGGTCGAGCCGGGCGCGCCGACCTCGTTCCGCCGGGACCTCACCTACCACGTCAAGAACCCGGGCCCGACCCACCGCGTCGAGAACGGCACGCTGGTGCTGGCCGGCTGCGGTGGTGACTGCGGGGTGAACTACGACGTCGTCGTGGGCGCCGACCTGCCGATCCTCGGACATCTCGGCACCGGCAAGGTGACCGTCGAGGGCGCGGCGAAGGTCGAGCTGAACCACGAGGTCGGCGACACGACCGTGCTGCGCGTCGACGGCCCGGTGCAGGTCACCACCGCCACCGGCAACGTCGAGATCGGCCTGGCCAAACCGGACAACGTCCGCGCCGACCTGCAGGTCGGGGAGCTGACGGTGACCGTGCCGAAGGCGAGCTACCAGGTGAACCCGAAGGCCGGGACGGGCCAGGCGAACGTCGATTTCGCCAGTGATCCGGCGGCCCCGCACCACCTCGACCTGACCACCGGCACCGGCAAGATCACCGTGCACGGCGCCTGATTCTCGGCCACCACAAGGGGAATGATGTCCTGGAACCACCGTGGTCGGGCGCTGCTCGCGTCCGTGTCGCTGTCGCTGTCGCTGTCGGTGTCGCTCTTGCTCCCGCTCGCCGCGCTGCCCGCGTCGGCCGAACCGGGCTTGGCATGGCGGCCCTGCCCGACGCGGTACTCGCCGACCGCCCAGTGCGCGAGCGTGACGGTGCCCATCGATCGGGGTAACCCGGATGGGGGCACACGCTTCGCGTACAGGAAGGGCGCAGTCACGTTGCCGCTGGTGCGGCTTCCGGCCGAGGACCCCGCGCACCGCATCGGCTCGCTCCTGACCAACCCCGGCGGGCCCGGTGGCTCCGGTGTCGACGTCATTTCCTATGGCGGGCAAGGCCTCGCGCTGCAGACACCCGAGCTGGCCGAGCTCCGCAAGCGGTTCGACGTCATCGGCTTCGACCCTCGTGGCGTCGGGCACACCACGCCCGCGATCACCTGCGACCCGAAGAAGCTGTACGACCCGGCGGTGAACCGGTTCCCCGCGTCGCGCGCGGAGTACGACGCGCTGGTCGCCCACAACCGTGCCGCGGGTGAGGACTGCCTCGCCCGCACCGGTCCCCTGTTGTCGCAAGTGGACACTCAGAGCGCGGCGGAGGACATCGAGTCGATCCGGGTGGCGCTCGGCGAGTCCAGGATTTCCTGGCTCGGCGTCTCGTACGGCACCGAGCTGGGCGCGGCGTACGCGGCGAAGTACCCCGGACGGCTTCGCGCGATGGTCCTCGACGGGGCTGTCGACCACTCGCGGCCGACCCGGCGCTCGATCCTCGAGGAGGCCGCGGCCACCGAGGACGGCCTCCTGCGGTTCGTGTCGTGGTGCGCCGGTTCCGGCGAGTGCGCGATGCGCGGCCAGGACGTCCTCGCGAAGTACGACGCCCTGCTGAGCGCGCACGGCGTGCCGTCGTCCCAGCTCGGCCGCGACGCCACCCCGGACGAGCTCGCCGCGGGCTTCTACGGCTACCTCTATGTCAAGGGCTTCTGGCCACTGCTGTCCCAGGCGCTCGCCCAGGCCACCTCCGCCACGCCGGACGCCTCCGGGCTGACCGGCGCGGCGCAGTTCTTCTCCCCGAGCTACGCCGCCTACCGCGCGGTCGGCTGTCACGACAGCCCGGCGCCGTTCACCGGACCGGTGGACATGCGGGTGATGGGCGAACTGCTCAAGACCGCCGCGCCGCACAGCTGGCGTTACTCCGAGTTCTGGGACTTCACGAGCGGGTGCACCGGCTGGCCGATACCCGCGAACAACCCGCCGCACGCGCGGCCCGTCCGAGGCAGCGTGGGGATCCTCGTGGTGGGGAACACGCACGACCCGTCGACGCCGCTCGTCTGGGCGCGCGGGCTGGCCGCGGACATCCGAAACTCGACGTTGCTGATCAACGACGGGGACGGTCACACCGGGCTGCTCAACTCTCCGTGCGTCCGCGCCGAGGAGGCGAAGTACCTGGTGAGCGGCATCATACCGGCTCCGGGCACGTCTTGTGCCGACTCTCGGGAACAAGCCGCGGCACCCGCTCGTTGACCCGATACGAAGGTTGAGCGCACCCGGCTCAAGTCTGGCTTGACGGGTCCCGTACCTTCCGGATAGAACTTGCGTGGACCCGGCTCAAGGCTGGGTCCGCGAAGACCGAGAACAGAAGCAGCATCAGCTGTCTACACAGGAGGAAAGCACCATGGCGCGAGCGGTCGGCATCGACCTCGGCACGACCAACTCGGTCGTAGCCGTCCTTGAGGGCGGCGAGCCGACGGTCATCGCCAACTCCGAAGGCTCCCGGACCACCCCGTCCATCGTCGCGTTCGCCAAGAACGGCGAAGTGCTGACGGGACAGCCTGCCAAGAACCAGGCCGTGACGAACGTCGACCGGACGATCCGGTCCGTGAAGCGGCACATCGGCACGGACTGGAAGACCGAGATCGACGGCAAGTCCTACACGTCGCAGGAGATCAGCGCCCGGGTGCTGATGAAGCTCAAGCGCGACGCCGAGGCGTACCTTGGCGAGGAGATCACCGACGCGGTGATCACCGTCCCGGCGTACTTCGAGGACTCCCAGCGGCAGGCCACGAAGGAAGCGGGCCAGATCGCCGGCCTGAACGTCCTGCGCATCGTCAACGAGCCCACCGCGGCCGCGCTGGCGTACGGCCTGGACAAGGGCGAGAAGGAACAGACCATCCTGGTCTTCGACCTCGGTGGCGGCACGTTCGACGTCTCGCTGCTGGAGATCGGTGAGGGCGTCGTCGAGGTCCGCGCGACCTCCGGTGACAACCACCTCGGTGGTGACGACTGGGACGAGCGCATCGTCACCTGGCTGGTGGACAAGTTCAAGGCGTCCAGCGGCATCGACCTGACCAAGGACAAGATGGCGCTGCAGCGCATCCGCGAAGCCGCGGAGAAGGCGAAGATCGAGCTGTCCAGCTCGAACAGCGCCGGCATCAACCTGCCGTACATCACGGTCGACGCGGACAAGAACCCGCTGTTCCTCGACGAGCAGCTCTCCCGCGCCGAGTTCCAGAAGATCACCTCGGACCTGCTCGACCGCACGAAGGCGCCGTTCACCAACGTCATCCGTGACGCGGGCATCCCGGTCGGCGAGATCGACCACGTCGTGCTCGTCGGTGGTTCCACCCGCATGCCTGCCGTGTCGGACCTGGTCAAGGAGCTGACCGGCGGCCGCGAGCCGAACAAGGGGGTCAACCCGGACGAGGTCGTCGCCGTCGGCGCCGCACTGCAGGCCGGTGTGCTGAAGGGCGAGGTCAAGGACGTCCTGCTGCTCGACGTGACCCCGCTTTCGCTGGGCATCGAGACCAAGGGCGGCGTGTTCACCAAGCTCATCGAGCGTAACACCACGATCCCGACCAAGCGCTCGGAGATCTTCTCCACCGCGGACGACAACCAGCCGTCGGTGCAGATCCAGGTGTTCCAGGGTGAGCGCGAGATCGCGTCGCAGAACAAGAAGCTCGGCATGTTCGAGCTGACCGGCCTCCCGCCCGCGCCGCGTGGCGTGCCGCAGATCGAGGTCACCTTCGACATCGACGCCAACGGCATCGTGCACGTCCTCGCGAAGGACCTCGGCACGAACAAGGAGCAGTCGATGACGATCACCGGTGGCTCCGCGCTGCCGAAGGACGACATCGAGCGCATGGTCAAGGACGCCGAAGAGCACGCGGAAGAGGACAAGGTCCGCCGCGAAGAGGCCGAGACGCGCAACCAGGCCGAGACGCTGGTCTACCAGACCGAGAAGTTCGTCAAGGACAACGACGACAAGCTCCCCGACGACCTGAAGGCGAAGGTCTCCGAAGCGATCGACGAGTCGAACGAGGCGCTCAAGGGCACCGACTCAACCAAGATCCGCGAGTCCATCGAGAAGCTGAACACCGCTTCGCAGGAGCTGGGCACCGCGTTGTACGCCAACGCGAACGCCGCTCAGGCCGGTGCCGAAGGCGCTCCGGGCGCTGAAGGTGCCGCGGGCGCCGGTGCCGATGGCGCGAAGGCCAAGGCTGATGACGTGGTGGACGCGGAGATCGTCGACGAGGACGAGAAGAAGTGAACGAACGCCATTCAGCACCCGAGGGCCGGGGCCCGGAGGAGCCGGTGGTCGTGCGGGATCGGCGCAGGATCGATCCGCTGACCGGCCAGGTTCGCGAGGTACCGGAGCCGGACGGGGCAGCCGAGTCAGTGGTCGTGGAGGAGCCCGTGACACACGCGGGCCCCTCGCTCGGCGAGTCCATTGTGGACGAGTCGGTCACGGCGGTGTCCGAGGTGGAGAAGCAGCTGGCGGAGCGCACCGCCGACCTGCAGCGGATTCAGGCGGAGTACGCCAACTACCGCAAGCGGGTCGAGCGCGACCGCGAGGCCGTGGTCGTCGGGGCGAAGGCGACGGTGGTCAACGACCTGCTGCCGCTGCTCGACGACCTCGAGCGGGCCGAGCAGCACGGCGACCTCACCGGAGCGTTCAAGGCCGTCGGCGAGAAGCTGGTCAGCGGCCTGCAGCGGGCCGGGCTCGAGTCGTTCGGCGCGGAGGGCGAGCCCTTCGACCCGAGCGTTCACGAGGCCGTGCAGCACAGCACCTCGCCGGACGTGGCGGGCCCGACGGTCACCATCGTGATGCGCCGCGGCTACCGCTTCGGCGAGCGGGTGCTGCGGGCGGCGCTGGTCGGGGTCACCGACCACGAGCCTGGCGTCGCACCGGTGGACCCGCCCGTCGGCGGCGAGCTGCCGATCGACGTCGAGTTCATCGATGCCGAGTCCAGTGATGAACGCCACCAGCAGTAAGCGTTCAACGGCGAAGGCCTCGCTTTCGCAGGTCCCGTCCTGGCGACGTGATCGCGGAAGCGCGCAAGGTCGCGATAAGAGAGGAGGAGACGTTCAGTGAGTGCCAGAGAGTGGATCGGTAAGGACTTCTACCGTGAGCTGGGCGTCTCCTCCGACGCCACACAGGACGAGATCAAGAAGGCCTATCGCAAGCTGGCGAAGGAGAACCACCCGGACGCCAACGCGGGCGACGCCGCCGCGGAGAACAAGTTCAAGGCTGTCTCCGAGGCTTACGGCGTGTTGTCGGATTCGGCCAAGCGCAAGGAGTACGACGAGGCTCGCCGCCTCTTCGGCTCCGGCGGCGGGGGTTTCCCCGGCGGCGCTGCCGGCGGGCCCGGCTTCGACGTCGGCGACATCTTCGGCCAGGCGAGCGCTCAGCAGCAGGGCGGTTTCGGCGGGCTCGGCGACATCCTCGGCGGGTTGTTCAACCGCCGCGGTGGTGCGGCCGGAGCCACGCCGAACCGGCCGCAGCGCGGCGCGGACGTGGAGACCGATGTCCGGATCGACTTCGTCGAGGCGGTCAAGGGCGCGACCCTGCCGCTGCGGCTGTCGAGCCCGGCGACGTGTTCCACCTGCGGCGGCAACGGTGCCAAGCCGGGCACTTCGCCGCGCACCTGCCCGGCCTGCAGCGGGTCCGGGCTGGTCAGCCGCAGTCAGGGCGCTTTCGCGTTCTCCGAGCCGTGCCGTGATTGTCGTGGCCGGGGTCAGCTCATCGACGACCCCTGTCCCGAATGCGGTGGCGAGGGCATCAGCAGCCGGATCAGGACGCTGACCGTCCGGATCCCGCCGGGCGTCAGTGACGACCAGCGGATCAGGCTGGCAGGGCAGGGCGAGCCGGGCCGCGGCGGCGCGCAGCCGGGCGATCTGTACGTCCGCGTGCACGTCGCCCCGCACGCGACGTTCGGCCGGTCCGGGCTGGACCTGACACTGAGCGTGCCGGTGTCGTTCACCGAGCTCACCCTCGGCGGCACGATCACCGTGCCGACGCTGGAGGGCAAGGTTTCGCTGAAGGTGCCACCGGGCACGGCGAGCGGCCGCGTGCTGCGCGTACGTGGCAAGGGCATCGTCAAACGCGACGGCGCGACGGGCGACCTGCTGGTCACCCTCCAGGCGGCCATACCGTCCAAAGTGGACGACAAGGCGCGTGAGGCCCTCGAGGCCTACGCCGAGGCGATGGCGGGCAACGATCCGCGACCCGAGATCACTGAACTGCTCGAAGGCAGGTGAGTGTGATGTTCGGCGGTCCTCCCCAAGGTGCCGACGAGGACACCCCGGTGTTCGTCATCTCGGTGGCCGCCCAGCTGTCCGGCCTGCACGCGCAGACCCTCCGGTCCTACGACCGCCAGGGTCTCGTGTCGCCGGGCCGGACCTCGGGCGGCGGCCGCCGGTACTCGATGCGGGACATCGCGCTGCTCCGCGAGGTGCAGCGCCTCTCGCAGGAAGCCGGCGTCAATCTGGCCGGAATCAAGCGCATCATCGAGCTGGAGAACCAGGTCGACGCCCTGCAATCCCGCCTCGCCGAGCTCACCGAGGAGGTCGCGGCCGCCTACGCCGCGGCCGAACACGCGGCAGCGGCGGTCCACGCCTCCTACCGCAAGGACCTGGTCCCCCTGCGGCACCAGACCGCCCTGGTCGTCTGGAAGCCCAAACGCCGCTGACCCACCCCTCCTCCCACGTGAGCCGACCCGCACCTCCCGAGTGTCATGAAAGGGTCTTTCCGGGCAAAAAGTGTCCTGAAAGACCCTTTCATGACAGTCCGGGAACCTAGGTCGTGAAGGCGAGCAGCTGCTTGATCTCGGCCGTCCGCGACTCGAAGATCCGCTTCGCGAGCTCCTTGGCCTGAGGGTTCACGCCTTCGGCCGTTTCGGTTTGCGCCAACTCGACCGCGCTGTGCTGGTGGCCGGTCAGCACGTCGAGGTACCGGCGCTCGAACTCCGGCCCGGCCGTCTTGGTCAGGGCGCCGACCAGGTCTGGGTCCGTCATCCGCATCCCGCCGTGGGCGGTGTGCGCCTGCGGATCCGGGTTCGCGGCCGTCGGCCGGTGCCAGTCGGTGAGCCAGTGCTTCATGTCCGAGATCTCGGACTCCTGGGTCACCTCGATGGCGGCCGAAAGCTCCTTCACCGCCGTCCTGACATCGTGGTCGCGGGCCAGTTGCACGATCAGCACGCCCTGCTCGTGATGGGGGATCATCATCTGCAGGAACATCACGTCACTGTCGTTGAACGCCGGCGCCGTGACCGTCGAACCCGCCGTCGTGCCGCCGGTCCCGCAGCTGGCGACAGTCAGCAGACCGGCGGCGAGGGCGACGAGCAGCCTGAGCCTCACACCTTCTGCCACAGAGCGGGGGTGTTCGGCGGCTCCCAGCCGGTGATCGCGGTGTGCGGCTGGATGCATTTGTACGTCGAGCCGCCGTAGGTCACCTGGTCACCAGCCTTGTAGGCGGTGCCCGCCGCCCAGGTGCCGCCGGTCGGCGGATTCGTCGTGGAGGTCGGCGGCGTGGTGGAGGTCGGTGGTGGGGTCGTCGTTGGTGGGGTTGTTGGTGGGGTCGTCGGGCCGCCGCTACCGATCTGCAGGTCGACGCAGGAGTAGAACGCGTTGGGAGTGTCGGCGATGTTCCAGATGGCGAGCAGCTTCTGCCGTCCGGTGAACCCGCCCATGCTGATGGTGTGCGAGACGGTGGCGCCCGGCTGCTTGCCGCCGTCGTTCACCAGCCCGACGCGGGTGTTGCCGATGTAGTACTCCCAGGTGCTGGTCGCGTGGCGCGCGGTCAGCACCCAGTTGAACGTGACCGTGCCGCCGACCGAGGCGGCGGGCCAGTTCTTCGACTCGTCGTTGAGCTGGGCGAACTGCGGGAGCCCGCCGTTGCAGCTCCGCAGGCCCTTAGGCCCTTCGACGCTCTGGGGTTCGTAGATGATCGAGCCGCAGTTCGAGACGGCGCCGGAGGCGCAGTTGGCCTGGCGGCTCGGTGGGGATGAGATGTATCCGTGTGCGCTGGCGGTGGCGGCGGGGAGGACGACCACGGCGATGGGGGCGAGACATGCGCCCACCGCGGCGGCGATGAACTTACGCTTCAATCTCATGACGGCTCCAGAGGTGGAACAACGTTGTTCCGGAAAGGGGAGCGGTTAACCACGTGAGGATTTCACCAGGTGAATGGTGGTCTAGACCATAAGTCGAAACGGGCACATCGGTCAAGAATTCCCGGCGGTCACGGTACTTTCGTCGCGCGACTTTCGTTGTGAACCGGACGGGCTAGCCCAGGTGTTCGCCGAAGAAGGCCAGCACCCGGCGCCAAGCGTCCTCGCTCGACTCGTGGTGGTAGCCGGTGCCGGTGATCTTCAGCAGGGTGTTCACCGGGCCGGGTTTGATCTTGTTGGCGAAACTGTGCCCGGCGTCCGGGTACTCCTTGACGTCGTGCGGGATCCCGCGTTCGGCGAGCTTCGTCTCGAGCTTGGCTGCCGCGCCGCGCAGCGCGAGGTCCTTCTTCCCGAAGCTCGCGACGACCGGGCAGGCATTGTCCAAAATGGACATATCGCGGGGCAGGATGCCGTAGTAGGGCGCGGCCGCGTCGAACTCGCGGGACGCCGCGACGAGGGTGAAGCCGCCACCCATGCAGAAGCCGACGATGCCGACCTTGCCGGAACTGTCCGGACGCGACGCCAGTAGCTGCCGCGCGGCCTCGATGTCGTCGAAGGCCAGACCGTCCCTGGCGAAGAGGTCCTTGAAGACCTGCTTCACACAACGGATACCGCCGCGCGAGTACATGTTGGGACTCAGCGCGAGGTAGCCCTCGGCGGCGAAGCGATCGGTGATGTCCCGCGCGTCCTGGCTGAGCCCGAACGCGTCGTGGATGATCACCACCGCCGGGTGTGGACCCTCCCCCGCGGGCTCCGCGAGGTAACCGCCGATGGTGCTGCCCGCGACCGGAATCCGAATCTCCATCACCCGAGCCTAACCACTCACCCCCGTTCCCGCCCCCACGCGTGGCGGCACGTGGATCACGGGTGGGTGGGTCAGTCGATGGTGAAGGGGTCGTACTTGATGCGCTCGAGGTCGGTGCCGATGGCGAGGAGTTTGGCGATGGTCGCGCGGATCATCGGGGGCGAGCCGGACACCAGGACGTCGTGATTCTTCCAGGCGCCACGCTGGGTGACGGCGGTGGCGAGCGAGCCGCGGTCGCCGCCAGGGACGGTGCCTTCCTCGGTCACCGGGGTGACCGTCAGCCAGCTCGCCGTCGTGGCCAGCCGCCGGAGGTCTTCGAGCGCGTAGAGGTCTTCGGGCTTGTGCCCGCCGAAGAACAGGTGCACCGACGGGTTGCGCTTCCAGCGCGAGAGCTCGTCGAGGATCGAGAGCAGCGGGGCGATCCCGGTACCGCCGCCGACCATCAGCAGTTTGCGCGGGCCCGTGTGGTGCACGGACAGCGCGCCCATCGCGGGCCCCAGCCGCCAGGTGTCACCCGGCCGGGTGTGGTTGACGATCGCGCGGGACACCCAGCCGCCCTCGACCGCGCGCACGTGGAACTCCAGGGTCCCGTCGTCATGCGGCGCGGTGGCCGGGGACAGGTAGCGCCACAGGCGAGGCCGTTGCGGGACCTCGACGCTCACGTAGCCACCCGCGCGATGGGGCAACGGCACCTCGGTCCGCACGCGCACGACGGCGATGTCCTGGCTGAGTTTCCGGTGCTCGATCACCTTGGCCGTCCACGACGCGGGCCCGGTTTCGGCGGCCGCGGCGTCGCACATGGTCTTCGCGATGATCCCGTACGCGGCTGTCCACGCCGCTTCCACCTCGGGGGTCCACTTGTTCTTCAGAAAACGTTTCAACGCCGCGATCAGCGCGACCCCGACGGCGTCGTAATGCCTGGCCAGCACGTCGAACTTGCGGTGGTCCCGGCCGAGCTGGCCGAGGAAGGTGACCAGCTCGTCGGGCCGGTCGACCATCTGCACGACGTAGACCAGCGCGCGCAGCAACCTGCTGCGCTGCAAGGACATGTTGATCGGGAACAACGCGCGGGTGTCCGGGGCGACGCAGAACAGCACTCCGTAGAAGTACTGGGACAGTTCGTCCGCTTTGGACTCGACGGCGGCGAAGCTCTCCCTGATCAGCCGCACCAGTTCCCGATTGTCCTCAGGTGGCGGGGCGGCCGGGGCAGGGCTGGGTGGGCGGTCGTGTTTCAGTTCGGCAGTCATCGGTGAACGGAGTTCTCCAGTCGTACCAGGCGATAGTGCTCTTGCCCGGGTCGCGGGTGTGCGGGCCGTCCCCCGACGAGTGTCCGACTGTAGGCCCATTCCTCGTTAGTGGCCCCGAATTCGCGGACTACCGCTCGAACGGAGCAAGGGAATACATCGAGTCAACTGCCCTTGGCGCTGCGTGAATGCCGCCAGAAGACGATCTTGGGAAGCGCCGTTTCTGTTCTGTACCAGCGGTTTTACGACATCGCGGCGCAGTGTTACAGGTCTTCTCAATTATTCTCGGGCGGTACTTTATAGCCCGTTTGAATGAGATTCCGGTGATCTTGTGCCGTAGCCGGAAAGGGCTAGTCGATGGTGAACGGGTCGTACTGGATCTGGTCGAGCGCGCTGCCCGCGACCAGCATCCGCGAAACCGTCGAGCGGATCATCGCCGGTGAGCCGGAGACCAGGATGTCGTGGTCGGGCCACGCGCCGTAGCGCGTCACGGCCTCGGCCAGCGTGCCCTGCTCGCAGCCGGGCGAGTTCTCGTCGCGCTCGACCACCGGGATCACGCTCAGCCAGGGGTTGACCGCGGCGAGTGCGCGCAGTTCTTCGAGGTCGTAGAGGTCTTCGCGGGTGGGGCCGCCGTAGAAGATCCGGACCTTCGGGTTGTCGCCCCACTGGGAGAGGTGGTCGAGGATCGAGCGCAGCGGCGCCACGCCGGTGCCGCCCGCGATCATCAGGATGTCGCGGCCGCGCGCCCGGTCGACGGTGAGCCTGCCCAGCGGCGGCCCGAGGCGCCAGGCGTCCCCTGGCTGCGTGTGGCTCACGATCGCGCGGGACACCCAGCCGCCGTCGACCGCGCGGACGTGGAACTCGATGCCGTTGTCCTCGCGGGGCGCGTTGGCCGGCGAGAGGTACCGCCACAGCCGCGGCCGCTGGGGGACTTCGACGCTCATGTACTGGCCTGGCAGGTACGGGACGCGCGCGTCGGGCTGCACCCGGACGAGCGCGAGGTCCCAGGTGAGACGGCGGTGCTCCAGCACGGTGGCCGACCAGGACGCCGGGTTCACGTCGGCCGCCGCGGCCTCCTGCATCGCCCGCGCGACGATGGTGAACGCCTCCGCCCACGCGCGCTCGACCTCGGGGGTCCACTCGGGTCCCAGGTGGTTCTTCAGCGCGGCGAGCAGCGCGGTGCCGACGGCCTCGTAGTGTCGCGGGATGACGCCGAACTTGCGGTGGTCGCGGCCCAGCTGGCGCAGGAACGGCACCAGGTCGTCCGGCCGGTCGACCATCTGCACGATGTGCACCAGCGCCCGCACCAGCCGCCCGCGCTGGACCTCCATGTTGATCGGGAAGAAGTCCCTCGTCGCGGGCGCGAGCGTGAACAGCATCCCGTAGAAGAACTGGGAGATCTCCGGGATGAACGGCTCGGACTTCGCCCAGGAGTCGCGGATGAGCCGCACCATCGCGGTGACGGCGGGCGGGGCGGCCCGGGGGGCCGAGATCCGGGGGAGGGGACTGACGGCGTCTGCTGTCATGGGGTGCTGGGGCTCGCTCGTCGGAAGTCGCATGCCAAGGCTGTGCTCCCGATTATCCCGGGAATCGCGAGGTGGGCGACGGTGTTTGTGCCCACGGGCGAACGCCGCGGGGACCACCGGGGGAGTTCACGAATCGTCCACCTCATCTCCTCGGCCAGCTGACGGGAGCCCGGGGTTTCCGGCCTTCCGCGAGACTAGCTGGCGAGCAGCCTTTTGCCCGCATCGTTGCTCCGGACGGGTGTACGACGACCTGATCTTGAAGGTGGGCTAACTCACCCTTTAGATAGTTGCCCTACGCAACCGTTTCACGATATAGTTGTATGGCACAAACAAGTGGAGGATCCGATGAGCGAACGCGAAGACGCCCGCCTCGAACTGATGCGAGAGCTGAAGGCGTCCGCCAATCTCCAGCACGCCTGGCTCATGCAGATCTGGCAGGCGGAGCGCGGGCTGCACCCCGCCGCCGCGATGCTGCTGTCCGACCTCGCGAAGCACGGCGAAGGCAGGCCCTCCGACCTGGCCAAACGCCGCTTCGTGGACATCTCGGTGGTCAGCCGCCAGATCACGCAGCTGTTCAGTGCCGGGCTGATCGACCGGCGCCCGGCGCCGGAAGACGGCCGCTCGTCGCTGGTCAGCGTGTCGAAACTGGGCTACGAGCAGCTGGAGCGCTGGCGCGGCCTCTACCTCGACTTCATGGCACAGGCACTGGGCGGGTGGGACGAGCAGAAGGTCACCAGCCTGACCGAACGCCTCGTCGAGATGAACGAGAACCTGCGCGCGGTGCTGGAGCCGCAGAACAACTGCCAGGAACTGGCGAACGTCGGAAAGTGAGCACAGCAGTGAGTACCACCCAAGCCGTACCCGGTGAGCAGATGAGCCACCGCCAGATCATGGAGGCCTTCACCGGCCTGCTGCTGGCGTTGCTGGTCGCGATGCTCTCCTCCACCATCGTCTCCAACGCGCTGCCGACGATCCTCGCCGACCTGAACGGCTCGCAGAGCCAGTACACCTGGGTGGTCACGGCCACCCTCTTGACCTCGACCGCGACCACTCCTCTCTGGGGCAAACTCTCGGACCTGTTCAGCAAAAAACTGCTTTACCAGCTCTCCATCGTCATCTTCACCGTCGGTTCGGTGCTCGGCGGCATCTCGCAGTCGATGCCCGAGCTCATCGCGTTCCGCGCGCTGCAGGGCATCGGCCTCGGCGGTATGCAGGCGCTGATCCAGGTCGTGATCGCCGCGATGATCGCGCCGCGTGACCGCGGCCGGTACTCCGGCTACATCGGCGCGGTGTTCGCCGTCGCCACGGTGTCCGGGCCGCTCATCGGCGGGCTCATCGTGGACTCGCCGCTCGGCTGGCGCTGGTGCTTCTGGGCCGTCGTGCCGGTCGCGGTGCTGGCTTTCATCGTGCTGGGCCGGACGCTGAAGCTGCCGGTGCTCAAGCGCGAGGTGCAGATCGACTGGCTGGGCGCGACCCTGCTGGTCGGCGGCGTGGCACTGCTGCTGATCTGGGTTTCCCTGGCAGGCACCAGCTTCGCCTGGGGCTCGTGGACGACCGTCGCCTACGTCGGCGGCGCCGTGCTCGCGCTGGGACTCGCGGTGCTCGTCGAGTCGAAGGTCGCCGAGCCGGTCATCCCGCTGCGCCTGTTCCGCAACCGGACGTTCACCCTTTCGGTGCTCGGTTCGCTCGCGGTCGGCACCGCGATGTTCGGTGGCTCGGTCTTCCTCGGGCAGTACTACCAGATCTCGCGCGGCTTCTCGCCGACCCACGCGGGCCTGATGACGCTGCCGATGGTGCTCGGGCTGGCGCTGTCCTCGACGGTGGCCGGGCAGGTCATCTCGCGGACCGGCAAGACCAAGATGTTCATGGTGCCCGGCGCGATCCTGCTGATGGCGGGCCTGTTCCTGCTCAGCACGGTCGACCACACCACCAACCTGACGCTGATGGGCGCCTACCTCGCGGCGATGGGCCTCGGGCTCGGCCTGCTGATGCAGAACCTGGTGCTGGTCGTGCAGAACACGGTCAGCATGCGGGACATGGGTTCCGCGTCCTCGGTGGTCACGTTCTTCCGCTCGCTCGGCGGTGCGGCCGGTGTGTCCGCGCTGGGCGCGGTGCTCGCGGCGCAGGTCTCGACCAACATCGTCGGCTCGCTGACCAAGCTCGGCCTCCCGACCGCGGGCGCCACCAACGGCGGTGGTGGCACCCTGAACCTCGCCGCGCTGCCCGGCCCGATGCGCGAAATCGTGCGCGCCGCGTTCGGTGACGCGACCGGCAAGGTCTTCCTCATCGCGGGCATCGTCGCGGTGGTGACCTTCGTGGCGGTCCTGCTCATCAAGGAGGTGCCGCTGCGCAGCACCTTGGACACCGAGGTGACCAAGGTCGCCGGGCCGCTGCCGGCCCAGGTCGTCCTTGCCGACGAATCGATCAGCTCGCACGTCCACGGCCGGGTCACCGGCGCCACGGGACGCCCTCTCGCGGGTGCGGTGCTCACGCTGACGGACGCCGCGGGCAGGCAGGTCGACCTCGGCCGCACCGACGGCGAGTACGA
Source organism: Amycolatopsis sp. H20-H5 (assembly GCF_035828755.1). Lineage (NCBI taxonomy): Bacteria > Bacillati > Actinomycetota > Actinomycetes > Pseudonocardiales > Pseudonocardiaceae > Amycolatopsis > Amycolatopsis sp. H20-H5. The sequence goes on from NZ_JAYMZS010000013.1 coordinate 50,345, forward strand.
GCTGAGCGCGCCGCGCGGTGGTGACCACGTGGTCATCGCGTCGGCCGGGCAGCTGCGGCCGGTCGCGTCCAGGGTCCGGCTCAACGGGGTGCCGGTGCGGGCCGACCTCGCGCTGGCCGGGATGGGCGGTGTCGACGGGCAGATCAAGAGCGCCGGCGGGCACGCGGCCGTCGCGGGAGCGACGCTGGTCCTGACCGATCCGGCCGGTTCCGTCCTCGAAGCCGGGCTCACCGGTGGCGACGGCTGGTACCGCTTCGACGAGATCCCGGCGGGCGCGTACACGCTGACCGTGACCTCGCCGGGCTACCGGCCGATCGCGGGCCCGCTCACCGTTCCCGAAGGCGCCCGCGCCCGCCACGACGTCGAGCTCGAAGCGACGGCCGGGGTCGGCGGCGTGGTCCGGTCCGGCAAGCTCGGCCACCCGGTGCCCGAGGCGCAGGTGACACTGGTCGACACGAGCGGACAGGTCGTCGCGACCACGCTCACCGACCGCGACGGCGCCTACCGCTTCACGGATCTGCCCGACGGCGACTACACGCTGATCACCACCGGGTACGCCCCGGCGGTGTCCCCGCTCGCGATCGCGGGCGGCACCGAGGTGGGCCAGGACGTCGAGCTCGGCTACCCCGCCCGGTAGGGACGTCAGCTGAAGGTCGCCCTTGGTGCGTTGAACGTGCCAAAGGCGACCTTCACTGCGTTCAACGCACTGAAGGCGACCTTCAGCCGTTCTACCTTGGGTAGGACCTACTGGCCGTTCGGTCCCGAGAACGCGTTCATTCGGACCTGACGTCGCGGTGATCGACCGAGGTAGCGTCGTCGGGTGACGCGAAGCCGGGTCGCTCTGCTTTTCGCCCTGGGAATCGACAACTTCGGCTCGGGTCTTTTCCTTCCGCTCGCACTCGTTTTCGTCACCCGGGTGGTGGGACTGCCGCTCGGCCTCGCCGGTACCGCGGTCACCGTGGGCACCGTCGCGGGACTGCTCGTGCCGCCGCTCGCCGGGCGCCTCGCCGACGCCGTCGGGCCGCGGGCGGTGGTGATCGCGGCCCAGCTCTTCCAGGCGCTCGGCGCGGTGACGTATCTGTACGCGGACGGCTTCACCGCGGTAGTGGTGGCCGCGCTCCTACTCGCTTCGGGTCAGCAACTGTTCTACTGCTGCCTGTTCGTCCTCATCGCCGACGTCGCGGGCGACGTCCCGAAAGACCGCCCGTTCGCCGAGGCGGGCATGGTCCGCGCGGGCGCGTTCGGCCTCGGCGGCCTGACCGCCGGGGCGTTGCTGACCCTGGTGGGGCCGACCGGGTTCAAGCTCGTCGTGCTGGCCGACGCGGGCACCTTCCTGCTCGCCGCGCTGGTGCTCGCCGTGGCGGTCCGCACGGTCGTCCCGCACGTGCGCGCGGTCGCCGCGCCCGCCCACGTCTGGCGCAACCGGCCCTACCTCAGGCTGATCCTCCTGAGCGGGCTGTTCGGCCTGGCGCTGGACTTCTTCCTCATCGGCACGCCGGTGTTCGTGCTCGACCAGCTGCACGAACCCGCCTGGTTGCCCGGCGCGATCCTCGCCCTGCTGACGGTGCTGACCAGCCTCGGCGGCACGATCGCGTTGCACGCGACCAGGAAACTCAGCCGGATCGGGGCGATGCGGGCGGGCTCGGCGCTGTTCGCGGCGTGGTGCCTGGTGAGCCTCGGCGTCTTCCTGGTCCCACCGGGCTGGCGGCCCGCGTACCTGCTGCTCGCGACGCTGGTGATGGCCGCGGGCGACCTGGTTTTCGGCCCTCGCGCCGGCGCGCTCGCGGAGGCGGCCGCGCCGGTGGACGCCCGTGGCCGCTACCTCGCCGCGTTCCAATACGCTTTCACCGCCGCGCAGGTGCTCGCTCCGGCCGTCGTCGCGCTGTTCTCCGTGGCAGTCTGGATCCCGTGGGTGCTGGTCGGGGGATGCGCCGCCGGGGCCGCGGTCGGTCTCGGCCGGCTCGGACCCCGGCTTCCCGCCCATGCCGTGACACCTCTCTAGACTTGAGCGGAACAGACTCAACTTTGCTGACGTTGTACCTGTCGATGGCGTCGAAAGAATGCTGTCACCAGGACATTCATATCGACCAGAGGTGAGGGATGGACGCTTTCAACCCGACCACGAAGACCCAGCAGGCCATCTCGTCGGCCGCGCAGGCGGCCACGATGGCCGGAAATCCGCACATCGCCGCCGCGCACCTGCTGGGCGCGCTGCTGGCGCAGGGCGAGGGGCTCACCGCTCCGCTGCTGACCGCGGTCGGGGCCGACCCCGAGCAGGTGCACAAGGAGCTCGACCCGATCATCCAGGCGCTGCCGTCGGCCACCGGCGCGACGGTGTCGAGCCCGCAGTTCGACACCCACGCCGTCAAGGCGCTGACGCACGCGCAGAAACTCGCGACCGAGCTCGGCGACGAGTACGTCTCCACCGAGCACCTCCTGGTCGGCCTCGCCACCGAGGGTGGCCCGGTCGCCGACCTCCTGCGGAAGCACGGCGCCACGCCGGACGCGCTGCAGGAGGCGTTCGCGAAGGTGCGCGGTTCGGCGCGGATCACCAGCGCGGACCCGGAAAGCACGTTCAAGGCGCTGGAGAAGTACGGCGTCGACCTGACCGAGCGCGCCCGCGCGGGTGAGCTCGATCCGGTCATCGGCCGGGACACCGAGATCCGGCGCGTGGTGCAGGTGCTCTCGCGGCGTACCAAGAACAACCCGGTGCTCATCGGCGAGCCCGGCGTCGGCAAGACGGCCATCGTCGAGGGCCTGGCGCAGCGGATCATCGCGGGCGACGTCCCCGAGTCACTGCGCGGCAAGCGCGTCATCGCGCTGGACCTCGGCTCGATGGTCGCGGGCGCGAAGTTCCGCGGCGAGTTCGAGGAGCGGCTGAAGGCCGTCCTCAAGGAAATCGTCGACTCCGCGGGCCAGGTCATCACGTTCATCGACGAGCTGCACACGATCGTGGGTGCGGGCGCCACCGGTGAAGGTGCGATGGACGCGGGCAACATGATCAAGCCGATGCTCGCCCGCGGCGAGCTGCGGATGGTCGGCGCGACCACGCTCGACGAGTACCGCAGGCACATCGAGAAGGACGCCGCGCTGGAGCGCCGGTTCCAGCAGGTGCTGGTCGGCGAGCCGTCGGTCGAGGACACCATCGGCATCCTGCGTGGGCTCAAGGAGCGCTACGAGGTGCACCACGGTGTCCGCATCACCGACGCCGCACTGGTCGCCGCCGCGACGCTGTCCGACCGGTATATCACCGCGCGTTTCCTGCCGGACAAGGCGATCGACCTGGTCGACGAGGCCGGTTCGAAGCTGCGCATGGAGATCGACTCCCGGCCCGTCGAGATCGACGAGGTGGAGCGGCTCGTCCGCCGCCTCGAGATCGAGGAGATGGCACTGTCCAAAGAGGACGACGCTGCTTCCCTCGACCGGCTAGCCACGTTGCGCGCCGAGCTGGCCGAGAAGCGCGAGACGCTGACGGCGCTGACAGCGCGCTGGCAGAACGAGAAGGGTTCGATCGAGAAGGTCCGTGACCTCAAGGAGGAGCTGGAGCAACTGCGTGGCGAGGCCGACCGCGCCGAGCGCGACGCCGACCTCGGTCGCGCCGCCGAGCTCCGCTACGGCCGCATCCCGCAGCTGGAGAAGGAGTTCGACGCCGCGACGGAGGCCAGCGCGGCGAGCGCCGACAACGTCATGCTGAAGGAAGAGGTCAGCGCCGACGACGTCGCCGACGTGGTCAGCGCGTGGACCGGCATCCCCGCCGGGCGGCTGCTCGAGGGCGAGACCGGCAAGCTGCTCCGGATGGAGGAGGAGCTCCAGCAGCGCGTCATCGGCCAGCCCGAGGCCGTGACCGCGGTGTCCGACGCGGTGCGCCGCGCGCGGGCGGGCGTCGCCGACCCGGACCGGCCGACCGGCTCGTTCCTGTTCCTCGGCCCGACCGGCGTCGGCAAGACCGAGCTGGCGAAAGCGCTGGCGGAGTTCCTGTTCGACGACGAGCGCGCGATGCTGCGGATCGACATGAGCGAGTACTCCGAGAAGCACTCGGTGGCCCGCCTGGTCGGCGCGCCCCCCGGCTACGTCGGCTACGACCAGGGCGGCCAGCTGACCGAGTCCGTCCGGCGCCGTCCGTACTCGGTGGTGCTGTTCGACGAGGTCGAAAAGGCACACTCGGACGTGTTCGACGTGCTCCTGCAGGTGCTCGACGACGGGCGGCTCACCGACGGCCAGGGCCGCACGGTGGACTTCCGCAACACGATCCTGGTGCTCACGTCCAACCTCGGCTCGCAGGCGATCGCCGACCCGAACCTGGACGAGCGGGAGCGGAACGACGCGGTCATGGCGGTCGTCCAGCGGGCGTTCAAGCCGGAGTTCCTCAACCGGCTCGACGACATCGTGGTGTTCCACGCGCTCGGCACCGAGCAGCTCACGTCCATTGTGGACATCCAGATCGAGCGGCTGGCCTCGCGGCTTTCGCGGCGGCGCCTGCACCTGGACGTCACCGACGGCGCCCGCGAGTGGCTCGCCCTCAACGGCTTCGACCCGATCTACGGCGCCCGCCCGCTGCGGCGGCTGGTCCAGTCCGCGATCGGCGACAAGCTGGCCAAGCAGCTCCTGTCCGGCGAGGTCCGCGACGGCGACACGGTCCGTGTCGACATTCCGGAGTTCGGCCCGGGTGACGCGCTGACCGTCACCCGGGTGGAGCAGTAAGCCGCTGAAGTGTCATGAAAGGGTCTTTCAGGGCAAAAATTGCCCTGAAAGACCCTTTCATGACACGTGTGAAACAAAATATCGACTGGTCGACAAACGGGATTACGCCCGATTGGCGGCGGCGACACGGCGCGGGTGCTCTCCCGGGTAACGCCATGGGGGATACCCTGATCCCCGTGGGTATTCCGGCGTGGATCTGGTTCGTCGTGGCCGCCGTCGCGTTGGTGGCGGGGCTCGGGTTGCTCGCTGCCGACCGGGCGAAGGAGGGCTCGCGCAACCGGGAACGGATGCGCTGGGCGACCCTGCGCGGCTGGCAGTTCGTCGAAGAGGACGAGCGGCTGCCGAGACAGTGGTCCGGCGGCGCGATCGGCTACTTCGGCGCGCAGGCCGCGGTCAACGTCGTGGCCGGGTCGACCTTCACCTCCGATGGCCGCCGCCCCGTGTTCATCTTCGACATCGAGTCCGAGGGGCAGATCCCCGCGGTCGTCGTCGCGGTGCGCTGCAACAAGACGCACCAGACGCCACTGGAGATGTGGCTGTCCAGCGTGCCGTTCCAGCGCGAGGGTATGCCCGAGATGCTCGGCCCGATCGGCCAGCGCTACGCGTTCGCCGATGACGCCGAGGGTGCCAGGGCGGTCATCACCCAGGAGCTCGTCGACGCCGCCGACTCGCTCGGCGGGGACGTCGGCGTCGCCTGGCTGGAGAACGAGTGGGTGCTGGCCAGCGCGGCCCCGAACGCCGGGCCGTCACGGCTCGAGCGGCTGCTGCGCGACCTCGGCGAGATCGCCGACATCGTCGACCCGTTCGACGAGGACTACGTGCCCGGCCCGACCGACCCCAGCCCGTCGAACCCCGGCCGCCACTGGCAGCACGAGCCGGGCGGTGCCACCGCGATGGAAGACGTCAACGCGGGCGACCACCCCACCGGCCCGTCCGCTCCCTGACCTGGCAAGTCAGCGCGGCTCGATCGACAGCGGCGGGGCGCCCAGCTTCAGTCCGGTGGTCGTCGGGGCCTGGTCCATGAGCTGGAGCGAGGCCGACTGGTCGTGCGCGAGCGTGCCGGCGGGCAGGGTGCCCGAGGTCGAGGTCGTCGACCTGCCCTGGACGTCCAGCACGTTGTCCACCCCCAGCTCGCCGCTGAACCTGTCGGTCAGCTCGCCGCCGTTGCGCAGGTTCGGCACGTCCGAGCCCAGTGTCGAGGACTGCGACGAGTCCGCCAGCCCCGTCGCCGGCCCGGCGTGGCCGCCGAAAGCGTGCGACTGTCCCAGATCGGCGCCCACCAGGGTGCCGGTGAACCGGCCGAGTGCGTGCTGGTCGGAGGTCATGCCCACCGCCGCCGAGTCCCCGAGGTCGAGCGCCTGGCCTGACGACCGGTGCCCGCCGAGAACCCCGGCGAACCTCCCCTGCTCGACCCCCAGCGTCCGCACGAGCCTGCCGTCGGCCTGTTCGGCGTTCTCGCTGACCACGTCGACGCCTTCCGGCAGCCGGACGGCGTGCTGGCCGGAGTCGGACGCGCCGAGCCTGCGGTCCTCCTCGGTGATGACGCCGAGCGGGTCGTTCGAGAACGCCGCCGAGCGGCTGCCGCTCTTGTCGAGGTGCTGCTCGGTGCCTGTCACCGCGGTGGCGAGGTTGCCGAGCTGCGCCGTGTGCTTCTGTGCCTGCGCCGCTGCTTCGGTGTCTTCCGCCGACGTCGTCGAGCTGAGCGCGCCGCCGGGGGCGACGGAGTCTCGGTTTTCGGAGCTGCCGGACAGTGCGCGGCGGGTGTCCGAGACGACCTTCACGTCGCCGAGCTGGCGGCTGTAGATGTCATGGTCGTAGGTGTTGAGGAAGCCCTTGACGACGGACGTGTTTCCGTCGTTGCCCAGCTGCAGGTCCCGGCCGAAGGTCCCCTCGTGCTGGTGGTCCAGCGGCAGCGGCACGGTGCCGAGCGGCTGGGTGAGGTCGGCCGCCCAGGCTGCGGCTGGTGCGGCGAGCAGGAGTGCGAAGGGCGCGGCGCCGGCCGCCACCCTGGGCAGGTAGCCCGCTTTACGCTTGCTGTGCTTACCCATGCGCGGGACGATACTTCCCCACTAATCCCCTCGCATGTCAGACCCTGACCAGCGGGTACTTTCACGGTATGACCTCCCCCCTTGCCGTGATCACCGGCGCCACCGCCGGTATCGGCGCCCAGTTCGCCCGTGTCCTTGCCGCCGAGTCCTACGACCTGGTTCTCGTGGCCCGGAATGCCGAGCGGCTCGAGGCCCTTGCCGCTGAGCTCTCCGGGCGTCACGGGGTGGGGGTCGAGGTGCTGGCCGCTGATTTGTCCGAGGTCGACGGACGGCGGGCCGTTGAGGAACGGCTTGCTGCCGGGACTGTTGATCTGCTGGTCAACAATGCTGGTTTCGGGCTGGACGGGGACTTCTGGACGGTTTCTCCTGATGATTTGCAGCGGCAATTGGATGTCAATGTCACTGCTGTGCTTCGGCTGACTCGGGCTGTGTTGCCGGGGATGGTTGAGCGGGGGGCCGGGGATGTCATCAACGTGAGTAGCGTTGCGGGGTTTTTGCCTGGGCGGGGATCTACTTATACTGCCAGTAAGACTTGGGTTACTTCTTTTACCGAGGGGATTTCAGCTTCGCTGCCTGCTGGGTTGCGGATGATTGCTTTGTGTCCTGGGCTTACGCGGACTGAGTTTCATGAGCGGGCGGGGATTGATAAGTTGGGGCCGGATTTGCTCTGGCTGGACGTAGAGCAAGTTGTTGCCGAGGGGCTTGCCGACTTGCGGAAGGGTAAGGCTGTTTCTGTACCCGATTTCAAGTACAAGGTTATTGTTGCTGTTGCGGGGGCCGTGCCACGGAGTCTGCTTCGGCGGGTTGCTGGGCTTGTCGGGGGTAAGGGGCGGACGTGACGGGTTTGGTTTAGTCCTGTGTTTTGGCCAGCGCGCTCAGTCCGCTCAGTGGTCTGTTCGGCGGTGCTGAACCCTGATGCCGTGATCAACTCAACTACTCGACACGGGATCATCCAGCTCCTTGATGACTGCGGCTACGACGACAGCTGCGCTTACCCGAAGGCTTGCCGAGTCTTTTGGATTTCTCTTGTACAGGTTGGCGAACAGTACGCGGCACGCGCGGTCATTATTGTCGTATACATTCTCATTGGCAGCGTGGTCGACCAGTTGCTCCCAAGTTATCCCTGGTGCCTCGCCCCATATGGTCGCGAGCCACTCGATGGTAGTAGTCAGCAGTTCTCTGCGGTTCCGCTTTGCCTGCTCGGCGATGAGTCGACGTTTCCATTTGTCGACCAAGGGAGCGATGCTTGTGAGTAACGTACAGAATTTTTCGTACGATGGGCTGAGTATCGTACGCGCTTCCGTGTCATAGAACTGACGGATAGCCTCGATTACCTGGTCGGTGATCTTGCCTTCGGCGAATACGGAAGGACATCTTTTCCTGAGTAATATGACAGCGTCTGCCAGTGGGGTCTGCCACCCTTCTTCGGTGTTGATGTATTTATTGACGTCACCTGCCCCGGAATTTCGATCTTGCAGGTATGCGAGCAAGTGGCAATTGGAATGCTTCTGGTTGTTACGTAAATACTCGTCGAACAACCTGATCCATCTTGACTCGGCTGTATCGACGGCCGCCGCCAAGGATGGCGGCGCTTGAGCTCCGCCCAAGCGCAAGGAGGCCACTTCACAGGTGAAGGATGAGCCGTATTCGACTTCGTTGAAGTGATCGATCACATCTATGTGGTAGCCAATCCATGCTCCACGCGCCCTCTCGCTCGGTCGGTTCGCCACGCGGACTGCATCCATGCTCGGCCCGCGGATCGGGTCGAGATGCGGTGTGGATTCACCGCCAGCGTCTTTGGGATCATCCGTTTCCGCACCGCGATTCATTCGCTCCTTTCCTTTGCCGGATCCCGTCACTTCTTTCGTTCCCTCGACCCTGGCCCGGACGTCTTCCCTTCGCTTCTCGTACTTCCTTTCTATTTCGTCATCCCTATCTCTGTCTGATCGCATCTTGGCCTTAATGACGCTATCCGTCACTGTGCCGCTGATCTTGATTAGCTGCCGCACATCTATCAGGTCGATCGAGCTCAGCCTGGCAATCAAATCAAGGCAGGAAGGGTCATCCCAGACTGGGGCGAGTGCCCTGCTCGCTCGATCCCGAATCTTCGCCCAGTCCAGGTTTGGATTTGCATTCCAGATTGCTACCAGGCTTTCTATGATCCGTTCGATCAGTTTTCGCAAATGTGCCGGTTCCGGCTGCTTTTCACCGGTCCCCGATGGCTCTGGATTCATAATTTCACCTCATCGAATACCAACTACCGTGCCGGGAGCGTAGCTATGCCACTCAGCGAAAGGGCAGACCCTCAGGCTGCCGCAGGGTGCCGTCCAACTTGCCCCTTCGGGCATGGCGTCGTGATCCCGTAAGGGAACGCGGGGCCGTGGAGCGGGGTGGGACGGTCTGGGTCGGGACTGGCCAGCTGCGGTCTCTCACGGGGTGGTGGGGGTAGGGCGGGCCCTACCTTGGGGTGGGTGGGTGGTCCCAGGGTGTCCGGGGTGGTCGTTTTCTAGGGTTCTTGCATGACTTCTGGGCGTGGTGGTGAGGCTGTCCGGCTTGATGGGGTTCGTAAGGACTATGGCAAGGGGGTGGTTGCACTCGGTGGGGTGAGTGTGGGGTTCCCCGTTGGGGGGTTTACCGCGGTGATGGGGCCCTCGGGGTCGGGGAAGAGCACATTCCTGCACTGTGCCGCTGGGCTTGATCGGCCCAGTTCTGGGTCCGTTGTGCTTGATGGACGAGAGCTCGCGGGGATGTCCGAGACCGCTCTCACCAAGCTGCGACGGGATCGGGTGGGGTTCATCTTTCAGGGGTTCAATTTGCTGCCCGCTTTGACCGTTGAGCAGAATGTCACCCTTCCTGCCATGTTGGCCGGGCGACGGGTTGATCGGCGGCTTGTCGAGCAGATGCTGGGGCGCGTCGGGCTCGGTGATCGGCGCAAGCATCTTCCCGGTCAATTGTCCGGGGGCCAGCAGCAGCGGGTTGCCATTGCTCGAGCGCTGGTGACGCGGCCTGCTGTTGTTTTTGCCGATGAACCTACCGGGGCGCTTGATACTCGTACCGCTGCTGAGGTTTTGGGGCTTTTGCGGGAGTCCGTTCGTGGTTCCGGGCAGACCGTCATCATGGTTACGCACGATCCCGTCGCCGCTTCCTATGCCGATCGGGTGGTCTTTCTGGCTGACGGGCTCATTGCCGATGAGGTCGTGTCGCCGACGGCCGCGCTTGTCGCGGAGCGGATGACTCACCTCGGCGCTTGGGGTTCGCCCGCCGCGGCTTTGGCCGGGAGGGCTTGATGTTGCGCTTGGCCATGCGGACCTTGCGGCTGCGTAAGGGTGGTTTTCTGGCGACCTTTGTCGCCGTTTTCTTTGGTGCGCTCATTGTCGCCGCCTGTGGTGGGCTGCTGGAGACCGGGATCCGCGCCGAGGCCGTGCCGCAGCGGCTGGCCGGTGCGCCGATCGTGGTCAGCGGGGAGCAGACCTACTTGATGCCGAGGAACGATCCTGAGAGCGATTCCAAACACCGGCAGAAAACCGAGAACGCGACGCTGCCCGAGCGGGTCCGGCTCGATGGAGGGCTCGTGGGCAAGCTCGGGGCCGTTCCGGGGGTGGCCGGTGCTGTTGGCGAGGTGAATTTCGCCGCCGGGTTGATGCGGGACGGGCGTCCTGTTTCGGGCGATTCGCTGGGGCATGGCTGGGATTCCGCCGCGCTGACGCCGTTTGCGCTGACCGCCGGTGGGGCGCCTTCGGTGGGCGAGGTCGTCTTGGCTGACGGGCTCGCTCGGGAGGCGGGCGTGCGTGTTGGCGATCGGGTCGAGGTCGCCGCTCATGGGGGCGTCGAAGGTTTTCGGGTGGCTGGGGTTGCTTCTGCCGCTCAGCCGGTTGCGCGGGGTTCGGTGTTTTTCGCGGCGGGCGATGCTGATCGGCTGTCCGGACGGCCTGGCCTCGTTGACACGATCGGGTTGTTCGTCAGTCCGGGGGCGGACCTCGCGGGGGTTGAGTCGCGAGTGTCCGACGCGCTGCGCGGGACGTCCGCGACGGTGTCGAGTGGAAATGATCGCGCGGCCACTGAATTTCCCGAAGCCGTTGCCAGTGGGGAAAACCTGATCGTGCTCGCTGCTGTTTCCGGTGGGCTCGCGGCGATGGTCGCGATGTTCGTGGTGGCCAGCACGCTGACTCTGTCCGTTCAGCAGCGCCGCCGTGAGCTGGCGTTGCTGCGGGCCGTCGGTACGACCCCGCGTCAGCTGCGTCGCATGGTGCTCGGCGAAGCGATGGTCGTCGCCGTGCTCGCCACCGGCCTCGCCGGGGTGCTTGGGCCGCTGCTCGGGCACTGGCTGTTCGACCAGCTGGTCTCGAACCGGGTCGTGCCGTCGGTGGTCCGGTTCCACCAGGGGTGGATCCCGTCCGTGGCGGCCGCCGGTGCCGCGATCCTCGCCGCGCTCGTCGCCGCGATCACCGCCGGGCTGCGTGCCGGGCGGGTCCGGCCGACCGAGGCGCTCGCCGACGCCGCGATGTCGAAGCGCTGGCTCACCCCGGTCAGGTTGATCGTCGCCGTCCTGGCCTTCGGCGGCGGCACCGCGCTCGCGATCGTGACGGTCGCCGTGATGACCGGTCCGGTCGCGGCCAGCACCGCCGGTCCCGCGGTGATCCTGTGGGCCGTCGGGCTCGCGATGATCAGCCCCGGCGTCACCAAGGTGATGGCCGCGATCCTCCAGTGGCCGGTGCGTGCCCTGTCCGGCGTCAACGGCAGGCTCGCCATGCTCAACACCCGGGCCGGGGTCGTCCGGGTGGCGGGCGCGGTCACCCCGATCATGCTGGCCGTGGGCATCGCGACCGGCAACATCTACCTCCAGACCACCTCCCAGGCGGTGTCCGATCAGGCGTTCAGCCAGGACCTGCGTGCCGACGCCGTGGTCGGTTCGGTGGCCGGTGGTCTCGCGCCGGACCTGGTGTCCCGGGTCCAGTCGGTGCCCGGCGTCCGGAGCGCTTCGGAATACGTCACGAGCACGGCCTTCATCCAGGCGCCGTTCGACTCCGGGCAGAACGACGACGGCTGGCCGGTGGTCGGGCTGACCGCTTCCGGCGCCGCCCAGGCCACCGCGGACAAGGCCACGCAAGGACGGCTCGACGCACTTTCGGGTGACACCGTCGCGCTGCCGGAGACCATCGCCGCTGACCTCGGACGCCGGGTCGGCGACACCGTCACCCTGCGGCTCGGCGACGGCGCGGTGGTCGACGTCCGGGTGGTCGCCTTGACCACCGGGCGGCCCGGGTTCGCGAGCCTGCTGCTGCCCGCGGACCTGCTCGCGCCGCACACGACCTCGGGTCTCGCGCCACAGCTGCTCGTCAACGCGGCACCCGGGATCGATGCCGCGACGCTCACCGGCAGGCTCCGCGAGGTGGCCGCCGGGCTACCCGGCGTTGTTGTCGGGGACCGGAGCGTGCTGGTCGCGGCGCACAAGAAGAAGCAGGACGTCGGGGTCTGGGTCAACTACCTGATGGTCGGGATGATCATGGCGTACACGGTGATCTCCGTGGTGAACACGCTGGTGATGGCGACCGCGCGACGACGTCGCGAGTTCGGCCTGCAGCGGCTCACCGGGTCCACCCGGGCGCAAGTGCTGCGGATGGCCGGGATCGAGGGCGGGGTGGTCGCCACGATCGGCATCGCGGCAGGCACCGTCGTCGCGGCCGGTTCGATCGTGCCGTTCTGCCTGGTCGCCAGCGATTCGCTGCTGCCGTCCGGGCCGATCGGAATCTACCTTGCGGTGATCGGGGCGGCCGCGGCGCTCGCGCTGGTCGCCACGCTGGTGCCGACCTGGGCCGCGACGCGCGGCCGGGCGGTCGACGCGGCGACCATCGAGGACTGAGCGCGGGTGTGAAACACTCACCGCCGTGGTGAAACCCGGGTTGGATCAAGCGGCGAAACTCGAACTGGCCAGGCTGGTCACCGACCTGTCCGTGGTCTACGGCAAGGTGACCCTGTCGTCGGGCAAGGAAGCCGATTACTACATCGACCTGCGGCGGGCGACCCTGCACCACGCGGCCGCCCCGCTCATCGGCAAGCTGCTCCGGCAGCTCACCCACGACTGGGAGTACGTCGCGGCGGGCGGGCTGACGCTCGGCGCGGACCCGGTCGCGCTGGCGATGCTGCACTCGGCGGCGTCCGACGGCATGGTGCTCGACGCGTTCGTGGTCCGCAAGGGCGCGAAGGCGCACGGCATGCAGCGTCAGATCGAGGGCGTCGAGGTCCGCGGCCAGCGGGTGCTGGCCGTGGAGGACACCTCGACCACCGGCGGCAGCGTGCTCACCGCGGTGCGGGCGCTGCGGGACGCGGGCGCGATCGTCGCCGGCGTCGCGACCGTGGTCGACCGGGACACCGGCGCTCGCGAAGCGATCGAAAAAGAGGGCCTCGAGTACCGCTACATCCTCGGCAAGGACGACCTCGGCCTGGACTGAAACCGCCAGGACTCGCCTTGGTGACGAGTGTCACGGACAATCGGACCGTGACGTTTTCCCTTCGCCGGTGTCTGTTCAGTCAGGAGGTGTGGTGACCACCATGGCCAGCGCGGAGCCCGGCACGCCGCTCGACGACGTGACCCTGGTCAGCCGCGCGCGCGAGGGTGACGTCCGCGCCTACGAGCAGCTCGTCCTGCGCTACCAGGGCCCGATGTTCCGGCTGGCGCAGAAGATGCTCGCCAACCGCGGTGACGCCGAGGATGTGGTCCAGGAGGTGTTCCTCAACGCCTGGCGCAAACTGGCCCAGCTCACCGAGGACGCGGCGTTCGTCGGCTGGCTCTACCGCACCACGACCAACCGGTGTCTCAACGTCATCCGGGCGCGGCGGCCGCAGGCGGACGTCGACCTCGACCTGGCTGAGTCGCCCCGCACCGACACGCGACCCGAACACGCGGCCCAGGTCAGCGGCCAGCTAGCGGCGTTGAACGCGGCACTCGGAGAACTCACCCCGGAGCAGCGCGCGTGCTGGCTGCTGAGAGAGGTGCACGGCCGCTCCTACGACGAAATCGGCGAGATCGTGGGCACGAGCGGGACCGCTGTGCGGGGCCGGATAGCGCGAGCGCGTGCGCAGTTGGCGGAGGTGATGAAACCGTGGCGGTGAACCACACGACCGATGGGTACGAGCTTCCCTGCGAACGGGAGCTCGACCAGGTGTGGGAGCGCCTGGACGCGGTGGGCGAAGGGCTCGCCGACGAACACGAGCTGAGCTGCCCCCACTGCCGCACGGCCAGGGAAAGCCTGCTGGCACTGCGGGAAGCGACCCAGGAGCTGGTCGAGGAGAGCGAGCAGCCACCACCGGATCTCGTCGGGCGCATCATGTCCGCGGTCAGGGCGGAGGTGCGGCGTGGCCAGATGTTGCGGCTCCCGACGTCCGAAGCGGGGTTCGTCGAGGTCAGCGAGCAGGCCGTCGCCGTCGTGCTGCGGTACGCGGCGGACTCCGTCGGCGGGGTGCGCGCGCGGCGTTGCCGGGTGCGCACGGTCGACGTCGGGGAGAACGGCGAGAGCCTCGTCGAGGTCGAACTCACCCTTGCGGTGAGTCTTCGGAACGTTACCGGCAGTGAAGCGTTGACCAAGGTGAGGGAGCGCGTCGCCGCGGCCGCGGCTGCCAGGGTCGGGCTCGAGCTGGTGCGCCTGGACCTGCTGGTGGATGACGTTTACGAGGACGAAGAATGACCCTGGACGCAGTAACCGAGCCGTCGACCGAGTTCGTCATCTCCGACGCGGTCATCGCCAGCGTGGCGGCCCGCGCCGCACTGGAGACCGTCGGCGTCGTCCGGCTCGAGCCGGGCCTGCGCGGCCTGGTGACGGCGTGGACGCGGGCGGCGAGGCAGCGGTGGAAGGGCCTCGACCCGGCCCCGGCCGACGGCGTGCGCGTCCGTACGGAGGACGGCTTGGTGACCGTGCAGGTCGACCTGGTGACCTCCGCGATCGACCAGGCCGCGGCTGTCGGCCAGGCGGTGCAGCGCAGCGTCAAGCGGGTGGTGGCCGAGGAGACGGGCCTGGTCGTGGCCGAGGTTTCGGTGTCCATTTTGGACATCGAGCCGGAGATCCGGTGATGTCTTCGAGCGAGGCCACGGAGAAGATCCTCGCGGCGGTGAAGGGGGTTTCCGGGCTGCGCCCGGCGATGCCCGTTTCCGAGGAGCACGCGCACTGGCTGCCCGGCGACTGGGAGGGGCTCGCCGTGGATCTGGACCCCGACGGGGGACACTACCGGCTGAAAGCCAACCCGCAGCCGCTGCCGCCGCTGCTGGAGCGGGTCTGCGAAGCCGTCCGCCCGGTGCTCGCGGGCACGCCGTGGGAGCGCGCGAACCTGCGGCTCGTGGTGACGGACATCGACGGTTCGGCATTCTCGGCCTGCACCAACGAGTGAGCTTCAGGTCACACGATCAGGTCGTGACTTTCCTCCGGCGTTTGTGTCGTAAGGGGTACAGGGCAACGTAAGCCCTGAGAAGAGTCCTCAGCACGACACAGGGAGACGTCATGACCAACGCGACGGCCGAGAAGACCACGACCGGCAATTCCGCGTCCGTGTCCACCCGCCCCGAGGCCGGCAGTGCGCTGGTCACGAAGCAGGGCAACACCACCATCGCCGACACCGTCGTGCAGAAGATCGCGGGCCTGGCCACGCGTGAGGTCAGCGGCGTGCACGACCTCGGCGGCGGCGCGGCCCGCGCGTTCGGCGCGCTGCGCGAGCGGATCCCCGGCGCCAGCGCCAGCGCGAGCCAGGGCGTCTCGGTCGAGGTCGGCGAGAAGCAGGCCGCCGTCGATCTGCAGATCCTCGTCGAGTACGGCGTTTCCATCGCCGACCTGGCGCGGTCCGTGCGCCGCAACGTGATCTCCGCGATCGAGCAAATGACCGGGCTTGAGGTCGTCGAGGTCAACATCAACGTCTCCGACGTGCACATCCCGGGTGACGAGGAAGAGCCCACCACCGACCGGGTCCAGTAGAGCGACCCGGCCCCGGACACCAGGAGAAACCCATGAACGCCACGTTGATCGGCCTGCTCACCGGCCTCGCCCTCGGTTTCGCCGCCGCGTTCGGCGGGTTCGGGGCCTTCGTCGTCGTACTCGTGCTCGGCGCGCTCGGCCTGCTGGTCGGCCGCTGGCTCGACGGCAAGCTCGACCTCTCCGCGCTGGTCGGCTCCGCCAAGGATCGGGGTTAGCCGTGACCACCACCTACGCGCCGCCCGCCGGTCGCCACCGCGCGGACGAAGTCGAGCAGGGTGAGGAAAGCGGCGACCACGTCGAGACGGAGTCCGACCGCGGCCGGACGACGCTGGAACCCCGCGCGGTGAAGAAGATCGCCGCGCGGGCTGCGGGCGAGGTCGACGGCGTTGGCGAAGGGGCCAAGGTCAGCGCGCGGGTCGACGGGGAAACGGCCACTTTGGACGTTCAGCTCCCGGTGTCCTACCCGGCTTCCGTGGCGCGGACGACGGAAGCCGTCCGCGCGCACCTGATGCGCCGGACGCACCAGCTGACCGGGCTGACCGTGCCCAGGGTCGACATCGTCGTTTCGGCGCTGAAGTCCGCCGAGGTGCGGTCCGGGAGGGTCTGGTGATCCGCAGGCCGCGCCGGAGCACGCCGTCGGCGCTGGTCGCGCTGGTCCTGCTCGCCGCGTGCGCGTTCGTCGCGGTGGTGCTGATCCAGCGGCTGATCGGCGAGCGTCCGTGGTTGTCGTACGAGACGGCCGCTTCGCGCGTCCACGCCACCGCGTGGCAGGACCTGCCGGTGCTGATCGGCGGCGGTGCCGCGGTGGTCATCGGGCTGCTCCTGCTGTTCGCGGCGATCCTGCCGGGACGGCCGACCGTGCTCCCGCTGGTCTCCGGCGCGGACCACGTCGACACCGGTGCGACTCGTACCAGCCTGCGGACCTCGCTTCGCGGCGCGGTCGCCTCGGTGGACGGCGTCTCGTCCGCGAAGGTGAAACTGGGTCGTAAGAAGGTCGTCGCGAAGGTGGGCACCAACCGCACCACCACCGACGGCATGGCCGACGCTGTCCGCGAAGCCGTCGGCAAGCGGCTCGACGAGGTCGCGCCGCTGACCCGGCCCCGCGTCCGGGTCCGCGTGAGCAGTGCGAGGGAGCCGAAATGACCAGTGCCAACCGCCCGGCCGGGCTCAACCGGACCCTGCTCACGCTGACCGGCCTCGTGCTGATCGCCGGCGGCGGTTTCGCGGTGGCCACGCATTTCGGCAAGCTGAAGGTGCTCGACCGGGCCGCACCGCTGGTCCCTGGCGACGCCGTCCCGCCGACGTGGGTCTTCTACGTGGCGATCGCCGCGGCGGTGATCATCGGGCTGCTGTGCGTCCGATGGCTGGCCGCACAGGCGTTCCGGAAGCCGAAGTCGTCGACCTGGCGCCTGGAGGAGCGGCCCGAAACGGGCACGACCCAGCTCGCGTCGAGCACGGCCGCCGAGCCGGTGGCCGCGGAGATCGGCGAGTACCACGGCGTCCGGTCCGCGTCGGCGACGCTGGCGGGCCCGGCGCGCTCGCCCGAGCTGTTCCTGCGCATCGCCGCCGAGCAGGGCGCCGACATCAACGAGCTACGCCGCCAGATCGACGCCGAGGCGATCCCCCGCCTCCGGCAGGCACTTGACCTGGACACGCTCCCGGTGTCGATCGAGTTCCGCTTCACCTCCCAGGCCGTGGCCCGGACTCTCTGAAGTGTCATGAAAGGGTCTTTCAGGGCAATTTTTGCCCTGAAAGACCCTTTCATGACACCCGAGGCGGCGTAGCGTGCAAGACGTGGAAAAGCCGCCCGAGCCCGGTGAACCGCCCGAGAAGCCCGACGAGTTGCCCCCGCTGCCGGGCCGGGAGAAGCCGTCCGGCGCGCCGGACCAGTATCCCCGCGAGACGCCGACGAAGTACCCGGCGGAGCGGCCCGGCGAATTCCCACCGGGAGTGACGCCTCCGCCACCGAGACGGTGAACCCCGTGCTCCGGTGGGTTGAACATCACCCTCACCCGGTCAATTGCCGACGTGTTCGGCGACTGATCGGAGTAAAGTCCCAGGTGATGGGGTGGTGAAGGGGGACTGACGATGGCCAGAGCGCTCGCGGACGTCACGGTGGCGGTGCACATTCTGGCGCTCCTCTTCATCGGTTTCGGCGGTTTCCTCGCCTGGCGCTGGCCCAAGGTGATTTTCGCGCACGTCTTCTTCGCGGTCTGGGGCGTCGTCGTCAACGTTTTCCCGGTGCCCTGCCCGCTGACCGCGCTCGAGAACCACTTCCGGCACCAGCAGGGCCTGACCGATCTGCCGGGCGGGTTCAACTCGTACTACCTCTACGGGACGATCTTCCCGCGCTCGATGCTCTCGGTCGTGGGCGTCATCGCGATCGCGGTCGTGGCGGTGTCCTACTACGGCGCCTACTACCACTGGCGCCACCGTGACAGCGCCCCCGCGCACCGCGTCAGCCTCGGCTGAGGTCACAATCGTCGGATGACGGTGGAGCCTGAAGAAGGTGCGGGCCCGACCGAGTGGATGGCCCGCGAAGAGGTCGGCGTCGGGCCGTGGCCCGGCGAGTGGCCCGCGGACGAGCGCTACGACCCGGAGCTGCTGACGAACGGGGACAGGCGCAACGTCGTCGACGCGTACCGCTACTGGCGGCGCGAGGCCATTGTGTCCGATGTGGACAGTCGAAGGCATCCGTTCCACGTGGCGATCGAGAACTTCCAGCACGACCACAACATCGGCACCGTGGTCCGCACGGCCAACGCGTTCGCCGCGGCCGCCGTGCACATCGTCGGCCGCCGCCGCTGGAACCGCCGCGGCGCGATGGTGACCGACCGCTACCAGCACTTGGAGCATCACCCCGACGTCGACGGGTTCGTCTCCTTCGCCGCTTCGTCGGGCTTGGCGGTGGTGGCCGTCGACAACACTCCCGGCTCGGTCCCCGTCGAGACGGCGGACCTGCCTCGTGACTGTGTCCTGCTGTTCGGGCAGGAAGGTCCGGGACTGTCCGCGCAAGCGCAGGAAGCGGCTTCACTGGTCGTCTCGATCGCCCAGTTCGGCACCACCCGGTCGATCAACGCCGGGGTGGCGGCGGGCATCGTCATGCACGCCTGGGTCCGCCAGCACGCCGACCTCCGGACTTCCTGGTAGTGCCGAGCTGGTAGTACCGAGACCGCGAGTCGCGGGGGTCAGCCGGGCGTGACCTCCACCGGGATGCCGTTGAGGACGGACGTGCCCGACGGGACGTCCAGCAGGGTTTCGTCCGTGACCAGGTTGGAGTTCACGCCGCCGTGCGCGCTCGCGACGAGGGTCCGGACGCCGTCGACGTCGTGCCCCCAGCCGTGCGGGATGCTGACCACGCCGGGCCGGATCTCGTCGGTGATCTCCACCGGCACCTGGAGTTTGCCCGTCCGCGACGTGACCGAGGCCAGGCCGCCCTCGCTGAGCCCGAGCCGCGTCGCGTCGGCCGGGTGCACCTGCACGGTGCACCGGTTTCCGCCGCGCACCAGCGGTTCCAGGTTGTGCATCCACGAGTTGTTCGAGCTCAGGTGCCGACGGCCGATGAGCAGCAGCCGGTCGTCCGGCGCCTTCGCCAGCTCGGCCCGCAGCCGCCCGATGTCCGTGGTGATCGACGGCGGTGCGAGCTCGATCCTGCCGTCGGCCGTGCCGAGGACCTCCGGGATCCGTGGCCGCAGCGCGCCGAGGTCGACCCCGTGGGGCGCGGCCTCGAGGTCGGCGAGAGTCAGGTCGTACGGGCCGCCGCGCAGCATGATGTCGACCAGTCGTTCGGGACCGGTGCGTCCTTCGGGCAGCTCGACGCCGCTGCGTTTCGCCAGCTCCGCGGCGACGAACCCGTCCAGCGCGGCGACGTCGGCGTCCGGTCCCTGACCGGCGACGATTCCGGTCAGCCGGAGCATGGTTTCCCACTCCTGCGGCAGGTCGGTGGGCAGCGTCGCGGGGGTCCAGTTCGCGACGTTGCGCACTGCGAGCTGGTACAGCGCGACGTCGTAGTGCGGCCGTTCCAGCGGGCTCGGCCCGGCCAGGATGACGTCGGCCTCCCGGCTCGTCTCGTTGAGGTAGACGTCGACCGAGACCATGAAGTCCAATTGCCGCAACGCTTCCGTGAGCCGCGCGCCGTTCGGGGTGCTCAGGCTCGGGTTGCCGCTGATGCTGATCAGGGCCCGGACCTGTCCCTTGCCGGGCGTCTCGATCTCGTCGGCGAGCGTCGCCACCGGGAGCTCGCCGAGCACCTCGGGATAGCCGCGCACCCGGCTGGCCCAGCGGCCGGTGGTGAACGCCCGCCGCTTCCCCGCGCCGACCGGCCGACCGGCCGCGGCCAGCGGGAACATCACCCCGCCGGGTGAATCGAGATTGCCCGTCAGCACGTTGACGACGTCGACCAGCCAGCTCGCGATCGTGCCGAACGTCTGGGTGGTGGTGCCGATCCGGCCGTAGACCGCCGCGCTCTCGGCGTCGGCGAGTTCCAGCGCTATCCGGCGGATCTCGGCGGCCTCGATCCCGGTCGCCGCGGCCACGCTTCCTGGGGTGAACGGCGCTGCGAGCTCACGGATCTCCCCGATGCCGTTGACGTACTCGGCGAGCCGCCCCAGCTTCACCCGGTTCTCCGCGAACAGCACGTTGACCAGCGCGAACAGTAAGAGCGCGTCGGTTCCGGGGCGGATCGGGTGGTGTTCGTCGGCGGCCGCCGCGGTGCGCGTGCGGCGAGGGTCGAGCACCACGATCTTGCCGCCGCGCCGCTGGATCCCGCGCAGCCTGCCGCGAACGTCGGCCGCGGTCATCAGGCTGCCGTTGGACACCAGCGGGTTCGCGCCGAGGATCAGCAGGTGCCGCGTCCGGTCGAGGTCGGGCACCGGGATGGCCTGCGGGTCGCCGAACAGGTACCCCGACGAGTAGTGCTTCGGCAGCTGGTCGACCGAGGTCGCGGTGAAGAAGTTCTTGGTGCCCAAGGCTTTGAACAGCACCCGGCCGTAGAGCAGCAAGGCAACGTTGTGCACGGTGGGATTGCCGGCGTAGACGGCTACGGCGTCGCTGCCGTGCTCTGCCATGATCGGCGGCAGGCGCGCCTCGATCTCGGCGAACGCCTCGTCCCAGCCGACTTCGACGAACTCGCCGTCCCGTTTGACCAGCGGCGTCTTCAGCCTGTCCGGATCGTGGTGCAGCGCGCCGAGCGAAGCGCCTTTCGGGCAGATGTACCCCCGCGAGAAGACGTCGGCGCGATCGCCCCGCACCCGGTTGACCTGCTGGTTCTCGTCCAGCGTCACCTCCAGGCCACAGGTCGCTTCGCAGAGGGGGCAGGTGACATGCGCCGTGGTCATGGGCACCTCGCGGGGAGTGGGTGGGGCCCCAACATACCGAGCGGTATGTCGAGTGGCAAGGAAGGATGGCCTGATGAACGCGGAGCGGGCCGAGGCGGCCGAGCGGGCGGTGCGGGAGCGGCATCTGCGGCGGGTCTGGGCGCGGCCCGGCACGGTGCTGGGCCGGAGCGGCTGGCCGCCGGAGGTGGGGCAACGGCTGCACTGGCACTGGAACTACTGGTGGCAGGCACATCTGCTGGACACGCTCGTCGACGCCCAGCTGCGGGCGCCTTCGCCGGAACGGCTCCTGCTGATCAACCGGTTCGTCGCTTCGGTGCGGCGCCGCAACTTCGGCCGCTGGATCAACGACTACTACGACGACATCGCCTGGCTCGGGCTCGCGCTGCAGCGGGTCGAGCGGGTGGGCGGGGACGACGTCCGGCCCGCGCTCGACGCGATCAGCGCGCGGCTCCACGAAGGCTGGACCGACGACGCGGGCGGCGGAATCTGGTGGCGTCGCGGGGACGAGTTCAAGAACGCCCCCGCGAACGGCCCCGCCGCGATCTTCCACGCCCGAGCGGGTGAGACCGACCACGCGCTGGCGATGACGGCCTGGCTGACTTCGACGTTGGTCGACCAGGACTCCGGCCTGGTGTGGGACGGCCTGCGCGTCGACACCGGCGAGCTGGTGAAGCACATTTTCACCTACTGCCAAGGGGTTTACCTCGGCGCGTGCCTTGAACTGTCCGAAGTGGACAATGTGGCACGCACGATCCGCGCGGCCGCGGAGCACGTCGCGCCCGGTGGGGTGATCCGCGGGCAGAACGGTGGTGACGGTGGCCTGTTCGGCGCGATCCTGGCCCGCTACCTCGCCCTGGCGGCGCTGAAGCTCCCCGAGGGCGAGGCGGCGGCAACGGCCCGTTCGCTCGTGCTCACCTCCGCCGAGGCCTGCTGGGCGGGTGCGGTCGACGCCCCCGGCGGCCCCCTGTTCAGCGCCGAATGGTCCCGCCCCGCACCCGCGCTCCCCCTTCCGGCCGACGCCCCCGAGCGCGACCTCTCCGTCCAGGTCGGCGCCTGGATGCTCCTGGAAGCGGCCGCCACCCTCGCTTGACCCGGTTCACGCGCGAGATCGGCGCCCCCTCCCGGCGCAACTCGTCGACGAGTTGTGGTTGTTGAAGCGTGGTTGTTGAAGCGTGGGCGCGGGGCGTGGTGTGATCGACGGCGTGAGTCGCGCGGTGGAGGAGTCGAACCGGCGGATGCTGCGGGCCAGGGACGCGATGGACCGGACGTTCGCGGAGCAGCTCGACGTGCCGACGCTGGCCCGCATCGCGCACGTCTCAGAGTCTCACTTCACCCGGACGTTCCGCGCGACCTTCGGCGAGACCCCGCACCGGTACCTGCAACGTCGCCGCGTGGAGCGGGCGATGTTCCTGCTCCGCTCCACCGAGCGCAGCGTGACGCGCATCTGCGTCGACGTCGGCTTCACCAGCCTCGGCACCTTCAGCCGCACGTTCCGGGCCGTGGTCGGGGAGTCGCCGACGGCCTACCGCAAGCGCGCGGTCGCCGTCGCCGTCCCGACCTGCTTCACGATGGGGTGGACCCGGCCGAGTGGTTTTGGATAAGCATTCGCCCCGGCGGGCGGGCTAGCGTTCCGGACATGTTGAAGGCACTCACACTCTCCCAGATCTTCGTGCTCGACCAGGACGAAGCACTCGACTTCTATGTCGGCAAGCTCGGCCTCGAGGTGGCCGAGGACGTCGACCTCGGCTTCATGCGCTGGCTCACCGTCACGATTCCCGGCTCAGGCCGCCGGATCATGCTGGAGAAGCCCGGCCCGCCAGCCCACGACGAGACGACCGCCGCGCAGGTGCGCGAGCTGGTCACCAAGGGCGCCACCGGCGGCTGGCTCGGCTTCGAGGTCGACGACATCCACCAGACGTACCGCGAGCTGCTGGCCAAGGGTGTCGAGATCACCCAGGAGCCGACCGAGCAGGCCTATGGCACGGATTTCGGCTTCCGTGACCCGTTCGGCAACGCGATCCGCGTCAACCAGCCCAAGATTTAGGGGGTTCAGCAGCCGCAGGAGGCGCGGTGGCGGAAGCGGGGGGCGAGGCGGACGGCCTCGGGGCGGCGGTCGGGGTCGGCGATGCGGGACAGCAGCAGCTGCACGGCCTTCCGCCCGATCTCGGTGATCGGCTGCGCCATCGTGGTCACCGCCGGCTCGACCCGCCGCGCCCAGTCCATGTCCCCGTAGCCGACGACGGCGAGTTCGGTGCCGATCCGGATTCCGCGGCGGTGCGCCTCGTACTGCACGCCGATCAGCATGGCCTCGCTCGTCACGACCAGTGCCGTCGGCGACGGCCAGCCGTCGAGCAGGCGCCCGGCCGCCGCGGCCGCGCCGCCCGGTGTCGACAGCCCGCAGGCGACCAGCTCCGACTTCCACCGCAGCCCCGCGCGGCCGAGCCCGAGCCGGTAGCCGAGCACGCGCTCCTCGCTGGTGGTCAGGCCGGGTTCGCCGGAGATGAGCCCGATATTGCGGTGGCGCCGCTCGGCGAGATGGCGCACGAGCGTGCACACCGACTGGATGTTCTCGGAGCCGACTTGATCGACGTCGGTGCGTTCGGAGATGCGGTCGACCAGCACGGTGGGCACGCCCATCCGCACCAGCCCGTTGATCACCGCCTCGTCCCCGGCGGACGGCACCAGCAGGACGCCGTCGACCCGGTCGGCGCGCAGGGCGCGGATGACCGCCGCTTCCTCGCTGACGCTGTCGCCGGTGTCGGCGAGGGTGATCACGCAGCCCGATTGCGCCGCTGTCAGGTCTATCGCGCGCAGGAGCTCACCGGCGTACGGGTTGGCGCGCATCGCCATCGCCACCCCGAACCGGTGAGTGACGGGGGTGTCCCAGAGGGGCAGTTCCGGTGACAGAGCGGTCATCTCTTTGCCTTCGACTAGAGCTCAGCCGAAAGATATCCGCTCCGCGACCCCGGATCGGCCGGGCGGGGCCAACTCGGCGGCAGAATCATCAATGTGAGTGAACATTTGCACAGCCACACGACTCTCTGTGGCGCAAGGTGGGCGGCAACCGGACCGTCTGGGCCTTGCGCGCCGGGTCGTTGATCCGGGCCAGCAGCAGCCGCACGGCCTGGGTCCCGATCTCCTCGATCGGCTGCGCCATCGTGGTCAGCGGCGGGTCCACCAGATCGGCCCACTCGACGTCGTCGTACACCACGACCGGCAGATCGTGGCCTGGCCGCAGCCCGCGCCGCCGGAGCTCGTGGAGCACGCCGACCATCATGCTGTCGTTGGCCACCACCAGCGCCGTGGGCGGTTCCGGCAACGCCAGCAGCGTGCTCAGCGCCAGCTCCCCGCCCGCGCGCGACGAGTTCCCGCAAGCCACCAGTTCCGCCGTCCAGGTCAGGCCGGACCGGCCAAGGCCGAGCCGGTAGCCGAGCACGCGTTCCTCGCTGGTGCTCAGGCCGGGCGCGCCGCTGATCATCCCGATCCGGCGGTGCCCGAGTGCGGCCAGGTGCCCGGTCAGCGCCGACGTCGACTGGATGTTCTCCGAGCCGACCTGGTCGACGTCCCCGCGCGTGGCCACCCGGTCGATGAGCACCGTCGGCACATCCAGCGACACGAGCTCGCCGATGACCGAGCCGTCGCCGGGCGCGGGCGTGATGAGCAGCCCGTCGACCCGCCGGGAGCGCAGCGCCCGCACGGTTTCCCGCTCGATGTCGGCCGTGTCGTGCGTGTCGGCCAGCAGTACGGTGTACCCGGCGGCAGCCGCTTCACGCTCGATGGCCTGCATGAGCACCGCGAAGTACGGGTTGGCCACCAGTGAGATCGCCAGCCCGATCGAGCGGGTGCCGCCGGTGACGAGCGAGCGGGCGATGGCGTCCCCGGTGTACCCGGTCGTCTCGATCGCGCGCAGGACGGCGGCCTTGGTCTCCTCGGCGACCGCCCTGGTTCCGTTGACCACGTGCGAGACCGTGGTGATGGAGACGCCCGCCAGCTCGGCGATGTCTCGCTGGGTCGGTCGTGAAGATCGAGACGGTGGCATTCCGGTCCTTTGTGAGGTTCACTCGCAAGCGTTTGCGCAAACGCTTGCGCGGACAGCATAAGCCTGTCTACCTTCCCCGTCATCGGCAAGCCTCGGACTCGGAGGGCGTTTCCATGAGACAACGCAGTCTCACCGCATTGGCACTGGCCACCACACTGGCGGTGACCGGCAGCGCTTGCACCGTCGAGCGCCACTGGGGTGGCGGCTCGAACTCGGCCGGCAACGGTGGCAAGGCCAAGGTCGGCCTGGTCACCAAGACCGACACCAACCCCTACTTCGTCGAGCTCAGAGCCGCGGCCAAGGCAGCGGCGGCGGCCAACGGCGCCGACTTCAGCGCGCTGGCAGGCCAGTTCGACGGCGACAACGACGGCCAGGTCCGCGCCATCGAGAACCTCATGCAGCAGGGCGCGAACACCATCCTGATCACGCCCAGCTCCTCCACCGGCGTGCTCGACGCCATCGACCGCGCGCGCAAGGCCGGGGTGCTGGTCATCGCGCTGGACACCGCGACCGAACCCGCCTCGGCCGTCGACGCCACCTTCGCCACCGACAACTTCGAGGCCGGACGCCAGCAGGGCGCCTACGTCAAGGCGGTGCTCGGCGGCCAGGACCCCAGGCTGTTCATGGTCGACGGGACCGCCGGCAGCACCGTGGACACGCAGCGCCACGGCGGCTTCCTCAAGGGCATCGGGCTGGCCGACTCCGCGCCGGAGATCAAGGGCAAGACCCCCGCGAACGGTGACCAGAGCATCGCGCAGCAGGGCATGGAGAACCTGTTGCAGCGCACCACGGACATCAACGCGGTGTACACGATGAACGAGCCGATGGGCCGGGGCGCGTATGCCGCGCTGCAGGCCCGCGGGCTCGTCGACCGGATCGTGATGGGCTCGATCGACGGCGGCTGTGAGGGCGTCAAGAACGTCAAGGCCGGTCAGTACGCGGCCACCGTCATGCAGTTCCCGAAGAAGATGGCCGAGCAGGGCGTGCTCGCGGCCGTCGAATACTCGAAGACCGGCAAGAAGCCGAACGGCTTCATCAACACCGGTTCCGTGGTGATCACCGACAAGCCGGTGTCCGGTGTGGACAGTCAGAACACCGCATGGGGCCTGCAGAACTGCTGGGGGACGAAATGACCGCGACCGCTCTCCGTACCCAGGACCGCCCGACGCTGGGCGAGTTCCTCCTGCGTGCCCCCGCTGTCGGCCCCGCGCTGGCGCTGGTCGTCGCGATCGTCGTGTTCTCGGCGTCCACCAGCACTTTCCTCGATTTGGACAACCTTTCGCTGGTCGTGCAGCAGTCACTGGTGGTCGGCACGCTGGCCCTCGGGCAGACGCTGATCATCCTGACCGCGGGCATCGACCTGGCCAACGCGGCCGCGATGGTGCTCGGCACGCTGATCATGGCGAAGCTCGCGGTGGGCGGCGTCGACGGGATTTTCGCGCTGCTGCTGGGAATCGTCGCGACGGTGGTGATCGGGACCGTCACCGGCTCGCTGGTCACCCGGGTCAAGCTGCCGCCGTTCATCGTCACGCTCGGCCTGCTGACCGTGCTCACCGCCGGTGCGAAACTGTTCGCGGGCGGCCAGGCCGTGCCGGTCACCGACGGGCTGCTCAAGTGGCTCGGCACGCGCCGGTACCTGTTCGGCGGAATCCCGATCACCTACGGCATGACCGTCGCGCTGCTGATGTTCCTCGCACTTTGGTACGCGCTCACGAAAACCTCGTGGGGCAAGCACGTCTACGCGGTCGGCAACGCGCCGGAGGCCGCGCGGCTGTCCGGGATCAAGGTCAACCGGACCATCCTTTCGGTGTACATCGTGGCCGGGGTGATCTTCGGGATCGCCGCCTGGCAGGCGCTCGGGCGCGTGCCCAACGCCGACCCGAACGCGTTCCAGCTCGGCAACCTCGACTCCATCACCGCGGTCGTGCTCGGCGGCGCGAGCCTGTTCGGCGGCCGAGGTTCGGTGATCGGCACGATGATGGGCGCGCTGGTCGTCGCCGTGCTGCGCTCGGGCCTCACCCAGCTGGGTGTCGACGCGCTGTACCAGGACGTCGCGACCGGCGCCCTGCTGATCGCCGCCGTCGCCGTCGACCGGATCGCCAGGAGGCAGCAGTCATGAGTGAGACCCCTCAGACGACGCTCTCCGCGCGGGGGCTGGTCAAGCGCTACGGCCGCGTCACCGCCATCGATGGCGCGGATTTCGACCTCTATCCGGGCGAGGTGCTGGCCGTCGTCGGCGACAACGGCGCCGGGAAGTCCAGTCTCATCAAGGCTTTGTCGGGTGCGGTGGTGCCGGACGATGGCGAGATCCGGGTCGACGGCGAGGTCGTGCACTTCAAGACCCCGCTCGACGCGCGGCATTTCGGGATCGAGACGGTCTACCAGGACCTCGCGGTCGCGCCCGCGCTGGACATCGCGTCGAACATGTTCCTCGGCCGGGAAAAGCGGCGCGGCGGCGTGTTCGGCGGGTTGTTCCGGAAGCTGGACACCGCGTCCATGCGCGACGAGGCCCAGCGGGTCCTCGACGAGCTCGGCATCAACATCAAGTCCATCACCCAGCCGGTGGAGACGTTGTCCGGCGGGCAACGCCAAGGCGTCGCGGTCGCGCGGGCGGCCGCGTTCGGGACGAAGGCCGTGATCATGGACGAGCCGACGGCCGCACTGGGCGTCGCGGAGTCCGGCAAGGTCCTCGACCTGATCGGCCGGATCCGTGAGCGCGGCCTGCCGGTGGTGCTGATCAGCCACAACATGCCGCACGTGTTCGACATCGCCGACCGGATCCACGTGCACCGGCTCGGCAAGCGCGTCGCGGTGGTCTCGCCGAAGACGCACACGATGAACCAGGTCGTCGGCCTGCTCACCGGCGCGCTCAAGCTCGGGGAGAACGGCGAGATCGAAGAGGTCGCGGCCGCGGTGCGAGCCGGGTTGTAGAGGTGACCGTGCTGCTGGCGGGCTTGTGCACCGTCGACGTCGTCCAGCGGGTCGCCGAGATCCCGGCGCCGGGCGAGAAGGTCCAGTCGTTGTCCGTGCTGGTCGCGGCCGGGGGGCCCGCGACCAACGCGGCGGTGACCGTGGCCGCGCTCGGCGGCGAGGCGACCCTGCTGACCGTCCTCGGCGCCCACCCGCTGGCCGCGCTCGCCCGCGCGGATCTCGAGGCGTGCGGGGTGCGGGTCGTCGATCTCGACCCGTCCCGTACCGCCCCACCGGCCGTCAGCGCGGTCACTGTCCGCGACCACGACGGTGAGCGAACCGTCGTCTCGCGCAACGCCGCCGCCATCCCACTAGTCGGCGAGTCGTGGTCATTGCCCGTCGGCGAGTCGCGGGTGAGCGCGGTGCTTGTGGACGGGCATCATCCCGACGTCGCGCTGAGCGTCGCGCGGTGGGCGCGGGAGCGGGATGTGCCGGTCGTGCTCGACGCCGGGAGCTGGAAACCCGTGCTCGACGAGTTGTTGCCGCTGGTGGACATCGCCGCCTGCTCGGCGCACTTCCACGCGCCCGCGCCGGGGCTGCACGAGCGCGGCGTGCCGACGGTCATCACCACCGCGGGGCCCTCCCCGGTGCGCTGGTCGGCGCGAGGGGAATCCGGGGAAGTCGCTGTCCCGGTGGTAGCGGCGCGTGACACCCTGGGGGCGGGCGATGTCTGGCACGGCGCGCTCGCGTATGCCGTCGGCAGGTGCCACGACGTGCCGGGTTTGATCGGGTTCGCCAACGACGTCGCCGCCGAGCGAGTGCGGCATGAGGGGCCGAGGTCATGGACGACCGCGGTCCGCGGCTTGGGAATGGGAGTGCGATGACGACGTTCGAAGACCTGCTGACCAGGGCGCAAGCGCTGGCCAAACCGGGACAGCGCAGTGTGCTGGGCATCATCGGCGCCCCGGCGTCCGGTAAGACGACGCTGGCCTGGGGCCTGGCCAAGGCACTCGGTTCGCGCGCCACGGTGGTCGGGATGGACGGGTTCCACCTGGCGCAGATCGAGCTGCAGCGGCTCGGCCGCGTGGACCGCAAGGGCGCGCCCGACACCTTCGACGCGGCGGGGTACGTCCACATGCTGCGCAGGCTCGCCGAGGGCCGCGAGACGGTTTACGCGCCCGAATTCCGCCGCGAGATCGAGGAGCCGATCGCCGGTGCCGTCCCGGTGACCCCGGACGTACCGCTGGTCATCACCGAAGGTAACTATCTCCTCCTGCCGGACGACCCCTGGAGTGGCGTGAAGCCACTGCTCGCCGAGTCCTGGTTCCTGGCCCCGGACGAGCCCGAGCGCCTCGAACGACTCGTGTCGCGCCACCGCCGCTACGGCCGTTCGCTGGTCGAGGCGAAGCAGCGCGCGCTCGGTTCCGACCAGCGCAACGCCGACCTCATCGCCAACACCCGAGACCGCGCCGACCTGGTCCTGGAGAACCTCCCACTGGTGAATTTCGCGTTGTGACCTGGAGTTACCCAGCTGTCGCGGCTCGGGTCGTCGTTCGTCCTTCGTCAGCTCATGGTCGTGTAGCTGGTTGACGAAGCTCGTTCTTGATGCCGACCGGATGGCTCTCGAGCAAGTGCGTTGTCACTATCTGAGCTGGACGCTGGGTGCGAAACGTGGGCGCAAGACCGAGTCTCGAGCACGGCGAGCTTGTCCTTCCGGACAGTCGACGTTCAGGAGCGGCGAGGTAGCGGGTTCTCCTAGACTAGGCGTTGTGAGCGGAGTTCTGATCGTCACGGGCGGCAGCAGGGGGATCGGCGCCGCGATCTGCACGCTGGCCGCTGACCGGGGCTACGACGTCGTCGTCAACTATTCGGGTGACGCGTCGGACGCCGAACGCGTCGCCGGGAAGGTCCGCGCCCAGGGTAGGCAGGCTGTCGCCGTGCGGGCGGACGTCTCCGACGAGGACGAGGTCCGCGCCCTGTTCGACGCCGCCGCCGAGCTCGGCCCGCTCACCGGACTGGTCAACAACGCGGCCATCACCGGCAACACGCCCGGCCGCTTCGACTCCTATGAGGTCGACGTCGTGCGCCGTGTGCTCGACGTCAACGTGACCGGCGTCTTCCTGTGCCTGCGCGAGGGAATCCGCCGGATGTCCACTCGCTACGGTGGCTCGGGCGGGGCCATCGTCAACATCTCCTCCACCGCGGCGAGGACGGGCTCGGCGGGCGAATGGGTGCATTACGCCGCAACGAAAGCCGCTGTCGACACGATGACTTTCGGCGTCGCGCAGGAAGTCGCGAAGGAGGGCGTGCGGGTCAACGCCGTCGCCCCCGGGCTCGTCGACACTGGCCTGCACGCGGCCGCGGGCATGCCGGACCGGGTCGACCGGTTCGCCCCGCAGATCCCACTGGGCCGCCCCGGCCGCCCCGGCGAGATCGCCGAAGCGGTGTTGTGGCTCCTCTCACCCGCGGCGTCGTACGCCACGGGGACGGTGCTCGAGGTCGGCGGCGGCCGCTGACGCGGAGGACGTCCGGCTTGTGAGACGGTCCGACGACGGACAGATCACGATTCGTGGGGGAACCGGCGAACCGCCTTAAGGCGTACAGCTCGTGTGCGAGGCTGGGGAGGCCTTCGAAGTTCAAGATCATTAGCATGGGTCGAGCCGCCGGAGGGTCGCCGGGGGTCGGTGACGCTCGTTGTCGGGTGGGCGCTTTGATACTCATGGAGTGCGCCGCCGGGGGGTCGGAAAGGACGGCCGCAACTGATGTCCAAACTCACGTCTGTGCACCATCTGGCGCTCACCGTGACCGATGTGGACCGCAGCGTGCCCTGGTACGTGCGTGTCCTCGAGCTGGAGGAGTTCACCCGCCGGGAGGATCCGGACACGGGGCTGCGCAAGGTGGTTCTGCGCTCGCCTTCCGAGGAGTTCGCGGTGGTGCTGGTGGAGCACGCGGACACCGGCCGCCGGTCGTTCGACGAGCGCCGAACTGGTCTGGACCATGTCGCGTTCAAGGTCTCCTCCCACGCGGCTCTCAAGGAGTGGGAAGGCCGCCTCGCCGAGTACGGCGTCACCTTCACCCCGGCCGAGCCGTCCCGCACACTCGAAGGTTCCGCGGTGATCGTGTGCCGCGACCCCGACGGCATCCAGCTGGAAATCTGGGCCGACCCCGAACCCTGACCACAAAACGCCCACACCGCAAAACGCCCACACCGCAAAACGCCCACACCACAAAATGACCACCACGGTGGTAGACCCGACCACAGGGTCTTCCCGAGTTTTGCGAGGGAAGACTTCACGCCGCGCGCCCTCTTTCGGGCCCGCCAGGGCCCCCAGAATCGCGACGGTGCCCCGGCCCCCTGCAACAAAACCCGCGCTTACGCTGGAAGCCGGGCCGGGGTGGCGGCGCGATTATGTGAGCGCGCTGGCAAAAAACACAGCAAAAAAACACAGCAAAACAGCCAAAAGAACAAGATCAAGCGCGAGCGTTGTCCGCCTCGTCGACCGGGCGGCGCATTTCCGCGCGGTAGCGGTACACGCCGTACGCCGTGCCGAGCACGAAGAACGCGACGCTGATCCACAGCGCTGTCGTCTTCAGCCAGGGCAAGGAGTCCAGCAGCCCGGCGCCGTAGTAGCCGAGGAGCACCAGCGTCGGCACCCAGAGCAGGCCGCCTAGCGCGGTCGCGAGGGTGAAGCGGCGGATGTCCATGCGGGCGGTGCCCGCGATCAGCGGCGCGAGTGTGCGGATCCACGGGATCCAGCGGGCGGCGACGATCGCGAAGAAGCCCTTGCGGTCGAGGAAGCGCTGCGCGCGGTCCATATTGTGCTTGTTGAGCACCTTGCCGCCGCGGCGGGCGATCAGTTTGGTGCCCGTCGAGCGGCCGATGTAGTAGCCGACCTGGTTGCCGAACACCGCCACGATCAACGCGGCGAGGGAGAGGAACCAGGCGTTGGCGTCCGAGCCGTGCTGCGCGAGGACCACGCCCGCGCCGAACAGCAGGGAGTCACCGGGCAGGAACAGGCCGATGATCAGCGCGCATTCGACGAACACGAAGCTCAGCACGATCACCCAGACCAGCACCGGCCCGGCCGTGTCCAGCCAGCTCACGCCGATTCCTGTCGCCTCCGTGCTCACCACACTCACGACGCGAGCCTACGTGTACTGGACAAACCGCACGTGGGCGATCCATGGATTCGTGGTGTCGAAGCTGAGATGAACGGACCGTTTATGGCAGAAAACGGCATAAACGGTCCGTTCATCTCACGCTCAGAACTGGGGTAGTGACTCGCCCTGGACCGCCTCAATGTCCAGTTCGATCTTGATGGTCGTGCCGATCGCGGCCACTCCGGCGCGCACCATCGCGCTGTAGTTGATCGCGAAGTCGTTCCGGTGCAGCTGCGCTTCGGCGTGGAACGCGGCGCGGACGCCGCCCCAGGGGTCCGGGCCGTAGCCGCCGTAGCGCAGGTCGAGCTCGATCTGCCGCCGCTCCCCGTGCAGCGTCAGCTCGCCCGCCAGCGTCCACGTGTCCGAGCCGCGTTGCCGCAGCTCGGAACTGGTGAAACTGATGATCGGGTGCGCGTCGACGTCGAGGAAGTCCGGCGAGCGGAGGTGGTCGTCGCGCATCTTGATGCCGGTGTCGATCGCCGCGGCCTTGATCTCGGCCTGGACGCTCGAACGCTCGGCCGGGCGGCCGATGTCGATCCGCCCGGACAGCTCGGTGAACCGCGCCTTGATGCTCGCGATCCCGAGGTGGCGCGCGGTGGCGACCACCGACGAGTGCATCGGGTCGATCATCCAGGGTCCGGCCGGCGGCAGCTCGACGGCGTCGGCCACCGGGGCCAGCGTCACTTCGCCGAACGAGCCGGAGCCGTCGGCCCCGATCTGCGCCGTGTGCGCGGCCGGGACGAACCCGGCCGCGGTGAACACGGCGGTGTAGACGCCCGGGGGCAGCGGCTCGGTGAGCACTGCCCCCTTCGCGTCCGCGGAGACGTGCGCGACCTGGCGGCCGCCCATGTCGGTGACCGTCAGTACGGCGTGCTCGATCGCCCAGCCCTCGGCCGTGCGGATGAGCCCGCGCAGCCCGCTCACGACCGGTCTACCAGCTCGTCGAGAGCCTGGTCGTAGCCGAGCCGGACGTCGTGCGTGGCTTCCCCGCCACCCTGCAGGTCGACCTGGCTGGTTGCCGGCGGGTAGCCGCTCGCGACCACGGTGTACGTCCCGGCGGGCAGGTCGCTGACCACGTAGTGGCCCTCCCCGTCGGTCCTGGCGACCGCCGCCACGTTGCCGCCGCCGTCGAGCACGGTGATCCGCGCGTCGGGCACGATCCGGCCGCCCTCGGTGGTGGCCAGGCCGGACAGCAGGATCGCGCTGGTCAGCTCGACGTCGTGGCGCAGCACGCCCGAGTCGGGCACGGTCAGCGTCACGGCCACCGGCCGGTACGACTGCCCGCTCGCGACCAGCGTGTAGTGCCCGGCGCCGACACCGGCGAAGGTGTACACCCCGTCCTCCTGCGTGATGAACGCGCCGTTCACCTCGCCGCGCTCGTCGGTCAGCGTCACTGTCGCGTGCGGCAGCGGCGCGCTGTTCCCGGCCGACCGGACGATGCCGGTCAGCTCGCCGGAACCGGTGAGCGTGATGTCCAGGTTGGCCGGGTTCGACCCGACGACCACGCTGGAGGCCTGCGGCTGGTGTCCGCCCGCCGACACGATCAGCACGTAGGTGCCGTTGCCGGGGGTGGGCACGGAGTAGCTGCCGTCGCCGTTGCCGGTGCCCCTGGCGACCTGGCGGCCGCGCTGGTCGATCAGCGTCAGCGCCGCGCCGGGGACGTTCGTGCCGTCCTGGCGCCGCACGTGCCCGGTGACCGGCTGGCCACCGGTGCCGATGGCCGTTTCGAGACCGGCGCTCGACACCGCGTTGCTGATCGGCATCGGCAGCGCGCCCGAGGCGGCCTTGTACTCGCCGTTGCCGTTGCTATTGCCGCTGCCGTTGGTGCCCGCCAGCGAGTGCTTCCCGGCACCCACCAGCACGGGCTCCCGCAGCTCGTCCGCGAACAGCGAGACGGGCTTCTCGACCGGCTCGACGATCTCGGTCGGCGCGTCGTCGAGGTCCAGCAGCGCTTCGCCACCTTCCATCGTCGACGCCGCGCTGGGACCGCCGGCCAGCGGGATCTCCTTCATGAACAGCAGCACGATCGTCGCCACCAGCGCGACCGCGCCCGCCACGTAGAACACCGTGCTGATCGATTCGGTGAAGCCGATCAGGACCGGGGTCTTGACCGCTTCGGGCAGGTTCGCGATACCGCTGGTGTTGGTCGCCAGATTGCCGACCGTGGCGCCCGCGCCTTCCGGCAGTTTCCCGCCGAAGGCCTTGGTGATGTTGCCGGGCAGGACGTTGAACAGGATCGTCAGGAACACCGCGACACCCGCGGTACCACCGATCTGGCGGAAGAACGTCGCCGCCGCGGTGGACACACCCATGTCCTTGCGCGGGCCGGCGTTCTGCACCGCGATGATCAGCGTCTGCATGCACTGCCCGAGGCCGAGGCCGATGATGGCCGCGGCGACCAGCGGGTGCCAGAGCGGGCTGTTGTACTCGACCTGCGCGAAGAAGAACGCGCCCACCGCGATGAACAGCGTGCCGATGACCGGGAAGATCTTGTACCGGCCGGTGCGGCTGGTGATCTGGCCGGACATGATCGAGGCGGACATGATGCCCGCCATCAGCGGCAGCATCAGCAGCCCGGACTTGGTCGGGCTGTAGCCCTGCACCACCTGCATGTACTGCGGGATCATCATGATCGCGCCGAACATCGCGACACCGACGATGACGCCGCCGATGATCGCCACGGTGAAGGTGGAGTTCTTGAACAACCGCAGCGGGATGAGCGCGGCGTCCTTCATCACCCGTTCGACGAGGATGAACGACACGATGCCGACGGCGCCGATCGCGTAGCAGAGGATGGCCTTGCCGTCGCCCCAGCCCCACTTGTTGCCCTGCTCGGCGACGACCAGGAACGGCACGACGGCGACGACCAGCGTCAGCGCGCCCCACCAGTCGATCTTGTGGTCCTGCCGCTTGTGCGGGACGTTCAGCACCTTCGCCACGACGAACAACGCCAGGATGGCGATCGGGACGTTGATGATGAAGACCCAGCGCCAGCCGTGGATCGCGGTGCCGAAGAAGGAACCCAGGTTGTCGATCCCGGCGAAGAACCCGCCGAGTACCGGCCCGAGCACAGTGGAGATGCCGAACACGGCCAGGAAGTAACCCTGGTAGCGGGCCCGTTCACGTGGCGGCACGATGTCGCCGAGGATCGTCATCGCCAGCGACATGAGGCCACCGGCGCCGAGACCCTGCAGCGCGCGGAACCCGGCGAGCTCGTACATCGACGTCGAGAAGGCGGAAGCGACCGAGCCGATCAGGAAGATCGTGATCGCGGTCAGGTACAGCGGCTTGCGGCCGTAGATGTCGGACAGCTTGCCGTAGATCGGCGTGACGATCGTCGAGGTGATCAGGTAGGCGGTGGTGATCCACGCCTGCAGGTCGAACCCGTTCAGGTCGTTCGCGATCTTGACGATCGAGGTGCCGACGATCGTCTGGTCGAGCGCCGCCAGGAACATCCCGGACATCAGTCCGATGAGGATGGTGACGATCTGGCGGTGGGACAGCCGGGGACCGTGGTCCTCGGCCGCGCCGCCGGAAGGCTGTTTTTCGATGGTGGCGGTAGTCATGCGGAGGCCCCCTTGGCCTGGGACGCCGGCGCTGGGTCGGCGAGCTGTGGAGAGTTTTGTTCGATACCTGAGTTGAGCCGTCCGAACAGGACGTTGAGGGTCTCCCGATCCTCTTCGGTCCAGTCCGCGAGCACCTCGACGAGCCACTGGTTGCGCTGCTTGCGGTTCTCCTCGAAGACCCGGAGCCCTTCGGCCGTCGGGGCGAGCAGGCAGGCACGGCCGTCCTCGGGGTCGGCCTGACGTTCGACCAGGCCGTGCTGGACGAGCGAGCTGCTCTGCCTGCTGATCGTGGAGATCTCGGAGTGCAGGAACTCGGCGAGCTTGCTGGTGCGCTGCGGGCCTTCGTGGATGAGGCAGAAGAGGATCGCGTACGCGGCCCTCTCGATGCCGTCCGGGCCCTGTTTCGCCACCTGGGACTTGGCCCGGTTGATCAGGCGGATGAAGCGCACGAGCTCGTGACCGAGCTCGTCGGCCAGGTCGAGCTCGGCCTTCGAACTGCCGTGCAAGGGTGTAACCATGGGTGGTCTTTCTCGCGGACGAAGTTTGCTTGGCGGCTGCAACTAGTTGCCTACGGCAAGGATGTGCCTCGAACGGCGGATTGGCAAGTCGGATAACCCGTCTGTGTCACACAACACTTTAGTTGCCGCATGCAAGCAGATTAACCGGAGGTGTTTTGTCCGCTTCGTCCGCACCTGAGATCCTGAGCTGCCCTTTTGCTGAGAAAGCTCTCAGCAGGAGTTGGATGTGCGTATGACAGATGCTCTGTACGACCTCATCGCTTCGCGCAACCAGGGCGTGCTCGCCACGCTCAAACGCGACGGGCGGCCGCAGCTCTCGACGGTCACCTACCACTTCGACGCCGACGCGAAAAAGCTCCGGGTCTCGATCACCGAGCCGCGCGCGAAGACCAAGAACATGCGTCGCGACCCGCGCGTCAGCTTTCACGTCGCCAGCGAGGACGGGTGGAGCTACGCCGTCGTCGACGGCATCGCCGAGCTGACCGAGCCCGCGAAGGAGCGCGACGACGCGACCGTCGAGGCGTTGATCGAGCTGTATCGCGCCGTCAGTGGCGAGCATCCCGACTGGGCCGAGTATCGCGATGCCATGGTCGCCGACCAGCGAGTCGTCCTCACTGTCGCGATCACCCACAGCTACGGCATGACGCGCTGACCGGTCCGCTCAGGCGCCGAGGCGGGTGGCGATCTGTTCGATGCGATCCAGCAGGGGGGCCGTGTTCTCGGAGCCGAGGGCCGCGCGCATGTAGAGGCCGTCGCCGACCAGGAGCACCAGTTCCAGGGTCAGCGGGTCCTCGATGTGCTCGGCGAGCATCGTGCGGATGCTGTCGAGGCACCGCTCGGTGACTTCCGCGGCCCTCGGCTCGTTGAGCACCATCCGGATGGTCGCCATCGTCGTGCGGTGCAGCGGCTCGTTCATCGTGACGTCCGTGATCGCCGAGCGCAGGTAGTACCGCGTGACGCCTTCGGGCGCCGTGCGCGCCTTCTCCACGTCGGCCTCGGTGAGCCGCACCAAGCGGTCCATCAGGCCGTCGAGCAGGGCGTCCTTCGAGCCGAAGTGGTAGAGCAGGCCGCCCTTGGACACGCCCGCGTGCGCGGCGACCGACTCCAGCGTGATGACGCCGGGGCCGGAGTCCATGAGGATTTCTTCGTACGCGTCGAGGATGCGTTCCTTCGCTGACGGCTTGGGCATGGGGCTGACTATACCGTCCGGACGGTTTACTTCAATCGGAGCGACTTATTCAAGCGGCGGCGCCGGTAAGAACGCGTCTGAGAACTGTCGCAGCAGCCGCCGCTCGAAGCCTCGGGCGCCTGTCCTTCGAAGCCGCCTACCCTCCACGAAGGACGAAAAGTCTACCCATTCGCCCGTTTCGTACCGCCACGACCGTTTCATGTGTGCCCCTGAAGGCCACCATGACAGCGTTAAACGCCGTGAAGGCTCCCATCAGGGCACACGGCAAACCTGGGGTAGCGACTGAAGGGGGCTTTCCTCTCGACTCAACCTCGCAAAAGTCCCCTTCACCAGAACAGACCGCGTGAAAGTCCCCGTCAGTCACGCGACCCTAGGCGCCAAACTGGACGACATGACATCAGTTTCCGGACGCCTTATAAGACGCTGGAGGTGGTTGAGCGCAGCGTTCCGCTGAGCAGTCTCCCTGCCGGTTGTGGTGGTTCGGGAGGCTTGATCGCGCCCGAATTCAGGATTTCGTGGCGTACCGCTTGATCGTCCGATGTGACCACCACTCGCAGAGGTCGGCTTCGTCGGGATCGACGTCGACTTGCGCGCGCTGTCCCGGTCGCCGATGAGCTCCCTTGGCCGGTAAGGGCCAGCAGACGTTTGACTATACCGTCTGGACGGTTTACTTTCGATTCAGGCGGTAACTGTACCGTCCGGACGGTTTAGAAGGAGAGTGCGCCATGGCAGGGCGCAGGCAGTGGTGGTCGTTGGCGGTACTGGTGCTCCCGGTGCTGCTCATCAGCGTGGACATGACGGTGCTGGGCTTCGCGCTCCCCTACCTGAGCGAGGACCTCGCGCCGACCGGCGCGCAGCAGCTCTGGATCGTCGACATCTACTCGTTCATGCTCGCCGGGTTGCTTGTCCTGATGGGCACCCTCGGCGACCGGGTCGGACGGCGGAAACTGCTGCTCACCGGGGCTGTCGCGTTCGGCGCCGCGTCGGTGCTCGCCGCCTTCTCGACCAGCGCGATGATGCTGATCCTGGCCCGCGCGCTGCTCGGCGTCGGCGGGGCGACGCTGATGCCGTCGACACTTTCGCTGATCCGGAGCATCTTCGCCGACGCCCGTCAGCGCCGCTTCGCGATCGCGGTGTGGAGCGCCGGGTTCTCGGGCGGGATGGCGGTCGGGCCGGTGCTCGGCGGCTACCTCCTGGAGCACTTCTGGTGGGGTTCGGTGTTCCTCATCAACGTCCCGGTCATGGCGTTGCTGCTGGTCGCGGGCCCGTTCCTGCTGCCGGAGGCGCGCGACCCGAACCCGGGCCGCTTCGACCCGGCCTCGGCGGTCCTTTCGCTCGCCGCGATGCTGCCGGTCGTCTACGGCATCAAGCTCGTCGCCGAGCACGGTTTCACCTTCACCGCGGTGGTCGCGATCCTGGCCGGGCTGGCGCTGGGCGCGCTGTTCGTGCGTCGTCAGCGCAAGCTCGACGATCCGATGCTCGACCTGAAACTGTTCGCGGACCGGACGTTCAGCGTGTCGGTGGTGACGAACCTGCTCGGCGTGTTCGCGCTGGTCGGGCTGCTGTTCCTGATCCCGCAGTATCTGCAGCTCGTGCTCGGGTTCTCGCCGCTCGTCGCCGCCCTGTGGATGATTCCGGCGACGGTCGCCGGGATCGCCGGGGCGTTCGCCGCGGCGCAGCTGGCCAAGCACTTCCGGACTTCGACGCTCGTCGGCGGGGGGCTGCTGGCCGGGGTCGCCGGTTTCCTGGTGCTGACCCAGCTGGGCGCCGAGTCCGGCCTCGGCGCGGTGGTGATCGCGTTCGTGCTGGTCGGGGGTGGGGTCGCACAGTCGGAGACGCTGACGAACGACCTCGTCGTATCGGCCGCGCCGCCGGCCCGCGCCGGTGCCGCCTCGGCGATCTCCGAGACCGGGTACGAGCTCGGCGGCGCACTCGGCACGGCGATTCTGGGCAGCATCGCGACTGCGGTCTACCGCGGTGGGCACGCCGAGGGCACGCCGGACGCCGCTCGCGAGACGCTCGGTGCCGCCGTCGGCGCCGCCGCGCACCTGCCCGCCGAGCAGGCTCAGGCGTTGCTGGCCACGGCCAGGGCGGCCTTCGTGCAGGGGGTGCACGTAACCGCATGGGCGGGCGCGGCAGTGCTCCTCTATACGAGTGTTCAAGCGTTCGTTCTGCTGAATCGGAAGAAAAATTCCGCAGTGCGGATCTGATCGGGCTTACCATGGACTCATGGGCAACGACGCTTTGGTCAGCAAGCTCCGTGAGCACCTCGGCAAGGACGCGGTACTCACCGACACCGACGTCACCGCGTCCTACTCGCGGGACATGATGCCGCTGGCGCCGGTCGGCACCCCGCTCGCCGTGGTGCTGCCGTCCGACGTCGAAGGCGTCCAGGCCGTCGTGCGGGCGTGCGCCGAAGCGAGAGTCCCGATCGTGCCGCGCGGCGCCGGGAGCGGACTTTCCGGCGCCGCCAACGCGATCGACGGCTGTGTGGTGCTGGTGCTGACCAAGCTTGACCAGATCGTCGAGATCGACGAGGGCAACCGGCTCGCCGTCGTCCAGCCCGGCGTGGTGAACCTCGACTTCCGCAACGCCGTCGAGAAGCACGGGCTGTTCTATCCGCCGGACCCGTCCAGCTACGACTGGTGCACGATCGGCGGCAACCTGTCGACCAACGCGGGCGGGCTGTGCTGCGTGAAGTACGGCGTGACCACGGATTCCGTGCTGGGCCTGGAAATCGTGCTCGCCGACGGGTCGCTGCTCAAGACCGGACGGCGCACGGTCAAGGGCGTCGCGGGCTACGACCTGGCGAAGCTTTTCGTCGGCAGTGAGGGCACGCTCGGGGTCATCACGCAGGCGACTGTCGCGCTGAAACCGTTGCCACAGGCGCCTTCCACGCTTGTCGCGGGGTTCAACTCGACCGAGGCCGCTGGGGAGGCCGTCGCGCGGGTGGTGCGTGAAGGCCTGGTGCCGTCGCTGCTGGAGATCATGGACGCGACTTCGATCAAGGCGGCCGAGACGTACCTGAAGACGGATCTCGGCGCGGGCTCGGACTGCCAGGCCCTGCTGCTCGCGCAGTCCGACTCGGGTGCCGAAGTCGCCCAGCGAGAACTCGCTGTGCTGGAACAGATCTGCACCGACTGCGGTGCGGATCTGGTGTACGCCACCGACGACCTCGCCGAGGGCAACATGCTCCTGCAGGCGCGGCGGGTGGTGCTCACGGCGTTGGAGCAGTACGGGATCTGGCTGACCGACGACGTCTGCGTGCCGCGCACGCGTATCGCCGAGCTGATCCACGGCTG
Source organism: Amycolatopsis sp. H20-H5 (assembly GCF_035828755.1). NCBI lineage: Bacteria > Bacillati > Actinomycetota > Actinomycetes > Pseudonocardiales > Pseudonocardiaceae > Amycolatopsis > Amycolatopsis sp. H20-H5. The sequence goes on from NZ_JAYMZS010000013.1 coordinate 91,072, forward strand.
CCAGCGCGTCAGCGAGGAGGTCGGCCTGCGGATCGCGGTGGTCGGGCACGCCGGCGACGGCAACATGCACCCGACGATCGTCTATTCGCCGGGCAACGAGGACGAATTCGCCCGCGCGCAGAAGGCGTTCGACGCGATCCTCGAGATCGGGCTGTCGCTCGGCGGCACGGTGACCGGCGAGCACGGCGTCGGCAAGATCAAGCGCGAGTGGCTCGCGAAGGAGATCGGCCCGATCGGGATGCGCGTCCACCGCCAGATCAAGCAGGCCCTGGACCCCGAAAACCTCTTCAACCCCGGCTCGATGTTCTCCATGACCGACCTCTAGATCCGGCTTCAACTGTCCCTGAAGGCCACCATGACGGCGTTAAACGCCGTCATGGTGGCCTTCAGGGGCAATCGGATCGGGCTGCTGGTGAACCCGCTGCTGCTGTCCTCGGTCGGCCTCGAAGTCGCGCTCGGCGCGGCGGGGGTGCTGTGGGTGCTCGTGTACTCGGTCGAGCGTCGGCCGGTCGCGCTGGGTGTCGCGGTGGGCCTGTTCGCGCTGATCCGGCTCGACCTCGTGCTCATCGCACTGGTCGTTTTCCTGGCCCGCCAGGGTTTCTGGGAGGGTATCTGGCGCACGGCGTTCAGCGCGCTCGCGGCGATGCTGCCCTGGTTCGCCTTCAGCTGGTTCGTGCTCGGCTCCGCGGTCCCGGACACGCTGGTCATCAAGATGATGCGGCACTCCTGGGGCCCGTTCAGCTTCACCAACGGCCCACTGCTGTACTGGCACAACTTCCCCGCAGCGGCAACAGTTTCCTTCTTGCCGCTGCTGGCAGGCAGCGTATTGGGTCTACTGTGGACGTTCCAATACCTGCGTGGTTCCGAGCGCGCGAAGGAACTCCTTCCCTTTGCCGCCCTCGCCTTTGCTGGCGCGTTGCACTATGTCGCGTACTGCTGGCTCAAGGTGCCCCCGTATCACTGGTACTACGCCCCGAGCATCACCGGCGCGACGATTCTGCTCGCGGCAGGCGTCGCGGCGGTGCCCAGCCGGGTCCGGGTCGCCGCGGTCACGCTCGCCGGTGGCCTGCTCGCCGCGAGTGTCGCGGTTTACGCTTTTCCCGGCCTGCCAAGGCAGTTCGCCCCGATCAGCAGCAATCACGCGTCCTCGCACGTGTACCGCGAGATCGGGACGCAGCTGGCCGCCATGACCAGGGGACACACGGTCGAGAGCGTGGGCGAGGTCGGCGCGCTGGCCTACTCGTGCGACTGCAATCTCGTCGACCAGGCGATCGCCGACACCAAGAACCGCAGCGGAGAGCTCGGCCGTGCGTTGCTGGAGGCCAACTTCCGGTACTTCGACCACAGTGTCGAACCGGCGACGCCGGACCTGGTGCTCGCGACCACCAGGACGACGCCGCCGGTCTCGGCGCTGGCCAGCTGGACGATCAGCTCACCGTGGACGGGGACGCAACAGCCGTACCTGGTGCCCGCGAACGCTCCGCGCTGAACCGGTGTGACGCCCGCAGCGCGAGCGCGATCAGCACTCCCGCGACGGCGGGCGCCGCGGCCACCAGCCCGACGAAGCCCAGCCCCCAGCCGCCGGAAATGACCGCGCCGCCCAGCAACGGCCCGAGCGCGGCCGCCACGTTGAACGCCGAGATGTTCACCGAAGCCACCAGCCCGGACGCCGGTCCGGCCTGGCCCATCAGATAGGTGTGCAGCAGCGGTCCGGTCATGAAAGCGCTGGCGCCCAACAGGAACAGGCTGATCGCGCTCGTCACCCTGCCCTGCATGAGCAGGCCGTGGGCGAGCAGGACGAGCGCGAGCGCGCCGATGGTGAACGGCAGCACGCGGGTGATCCGGTCCGGGCTGACCCGCCCGGCGAGCGAGCTGCCCGCGATCGTGCCCACGCCGTACACCAGCAGCATGCCGGTGACCCAGGTGCCGCCGAAGCCGGTGACCTCGGTGAGCGTCGGCGCGACGTAGGTGAACGCGGTGATCATCCCGGTGAACGCGAGAATCGTGGTGGACAGGCCGAGCAGAATGGTGCGTTTGCCGAACACGTGCACGCTTTCGCGCACGGTCGGTTCGCGTTCGTGCTCGACCTTCGGGCAGGCGACCAGCACCCCGAGCAGCCCGATCAGGGTCAGCGCGGCGACCAGCAGGAACGACGCGCGCCAGCCGTACGACTGGCCGATCAGCGTGCCGACCGGGACGCCCAGCACGGTCGACAGCGCGATGCCGTTGACCACCTTGGCGATCGCGGCGGTCTGTTTCTCCGGCGCCACGGAGGCCATGGCGACCTGCGACGCGACGGAGAGGAAAAGGCCCTGTGCCAGCGCGCCGAGCATGCGCGCGCCCATCAGCAGGACGTAGGTGTGGGAGACGGACGAGAGCAGGGCGGCGGCGGTGGCCAGCGCCATCAGGCCGATCAGGAGGCCGCGCCGGGGCAGCCGCCCGGCGGCGACGGTCAGGATCGGGCCGCCGACGGCCACCGCGACGGCGTAGGCGGTGACGAGCAGGCCGGCGGTGGGCAGGGTGACGTCGAGATCCCCGGCCACCTCGGGCAGCACGCCGACGACGATGAACTCCGAAGTGCCAACGGCGAAGGCGCACAACATCAGAATGAGTACGATCACGTTTGTACGCTAAACTCTGACATTGACGTCAAGGTCTACCTTTCATGAGGCATACCTCTTTTCCGGCGTTGGGGGAATAAATCGTGCGTATCAGTGAACTGGCCGCGCGGACGGGCGCGACAGCCCGGATGCTGCGCTACTACGAACAGCACGGCTTGTTGCGGCCGAGTCGCACCGAGGGCGGCTTCCGCGTCTTCGGCGAGGACGACGTCGAGCGGGTCGGCCGGATCCGGTGCCTGCTCGCGGCCGCGTTGCCGATCGACATCATCCGGATCGTGCTCGCCTGCACCGGGGAACGCGAGATCCTGATCCCGGAGGCGGAGGCCTGCCGCCCGCTGATGGACCTGCTGGAGGGCGAGTTCGACACGTTGAGCAACAGGATCGACGAGCTCGCCAACAGCCGCGAGGCCCTGCGCGGCGTGCTCGACGACGTCCGGGAAACCTTGGCGCGGCAACCACATCCGGCCTGTCCCTGAAGGCCACCATCACGGCGTTAAACGCCGTGATGGTGGCCTTCAGGGGCAATCGAAGCTAGGTGCGGGAGAGGACGGCGGTGATTTCGAGCGTGAGGTCGAATTCGCGGCCGCCGCCCATGCGCTGGCCGTAGGTGAGGCCGAACGCCGTCCGGTCGATCACCGTGGTGGCCCGCGCGGTGAACAGGCCGTCCTCGATGTGCGTGTTTTCGATCGCCGAGACGACCTTTCGCGCGGTGTCGCGCACGGTCAACGTCCCGGCGAGTAGCCAGCGCTGAGCTTCCTCGTAGACCCGACCGCCGGTGAACGTGATCAGCGGGTGGTCACGGCTGTGCAGAAAGCGCCGTGAGCGGATCTCGTCGTCGCGCGTTCGGCTGCCGCTCGCGAAGCTGGCGGCGTCGATCTCGGCCTCGGCCAGCGAGTCCGTCACCGGTTCGGCGACCACTATCCGGCCGCCGGTGAGCGCGAACGTGCCGGTCACCGTGGACATGCCGAACAGGTGGGTTCCGGCGATGGTGATCCGCGACCGCGCCGGGTCGAGCCGGTACTCGCCGACGGGCGGGACGGTCACGCTCACGTGACCCTTTCCCGCTGCCAAAGGGTGTTCATGGTGCCCTCCCTCGCGAGCATCACCTGGGTGACGATCTGCAGCAGCACGAAGCTGGCGATCGAGAGCCCGGTGTCCAGCGCGGGCACCGAGTCCACCGCCAGCGTATAGGCCATCGCGATGCTCACGCCGCTGTGGGCGAGCCCGCCCACACCCCACACGAGCGCGAGCACCCGCCAGACACGCCGGAACGACGCCCGCTCCTCCCAGAGCTCATCCAGCCGGTCCGCGCGGCCCGGGAGCAGGGATTTCGTCATCAGGAAGGTCACCGGCCGCTTGCCGAGGAACGACCCCGCGGTGAGCCAGACCCCCGCCAGCAGGCTGAACCAGGCGCCCCGCACGAGCGCCAGCCGTGCGTCGCCGGTGAGGAGCGACGAGACGACGCCGACCGCGATGACGGCCAGCACGAACGCGCCCATGCCGTCGACCCGCCGCTGCCGCACCGACGTGTGGACGATGCGCAGGGCGGGCGGCAGGCCACTGAGCGTCAGCGCCCACAGCGAGTCGACGCCGAACGCGCGGAGCAGGTAGTACCCCGCCACCGGGGCCAGGATGTCGCACACCAGCGCGCCGATCGCGGAGCTTGCCTTGGGGGTCATGCCCCGAGTCTCGCCTGCCCGGTGACCTGCGGATATCGGGTCGATGGTCCTTCCGGGTCAACCGATCGGCTGATCAGTCGGCCCGGCCGATCTCGACCTGCTCCAGGACGGCGAGCGCGTCGGGCACGAGCACGGCGGCGGAGTAGTAGGCGCTGACGAGGTAGGAGGCGACGGCCTGGTCGTTGATGCCCTTGAACCGGACGTTCAGCCCGGGCTCGCGCTCGTCGGGCAGCCCGGTCTGGCGCAGGCCGACGACCCCCTGGGCGTCCTCGCCGGTGCGCATCAGCAGGACGGAACTGGTGCGGGTTCCGGTGACCGGGATCTTGCCGCACGGCAGGATGGGCACGCCGCGCCAGGCCGGGACCTGATGGCCGTTGAGGTCGGCGCTGCCCGGGTAGACGCCCAGTTTGTTGCACTCCCTGGCGAACGCGGCGATGGAGCGCGGGTGGGCGAGGAAGAACCCGGGTTCCTTCCACACCAGCGAAAGCAGCTCGTCGAAGTCGTCGGGCGTCGGCGGGCCGGTGCGGGTCGGGACGCGCTGGGCGAAGTCGGCGTTGTGGAGCAGGCCGAAGTCGGGGTTGTTGACCATCTCGTGTTCCTGGCGCTCGCGCAGCGCCTCGACGGTCAGCCTGAGCTGCTGCTCCAGCTGGTCCATCGGCTCGTTGTAGAGGTCGGTGACCCGGGTGTGCACCCGCAGCATCGTCTGCGCGACGCTCAGCTCGTACTCACGTGGCTCGCTGTCGTAGTCGACGAAGGTGCTGGGCAGCCGCGGCTCGCCGTCGTGGCCGGAGGCGAGTTCGATCTCCGCCTCACCGTGGTCGTTGCGCGAGTCGCCCTGCCCGGCGCGCACGTCGTCGAGATGGGCGCGCAGATCCTCGGCCTGGTCGAGGATTTCGTCCCACGCCCGCCGGGAGAGCGTCAGCACCGTGGCCGCGGTGACGGCCTTCGCGGTGAACTCCCACAGCCCGTCCTGGCTGGTGAGCAGCTGCTCACCGAGGTACTCCCCGCCCGCGAGCAGGCCCAGCACCGTCTGGTCCCCGTACTCGCCGGTGCCGATCTTGGTGATCTTGCCGTGCGCGATGAGCACGACCTGGTCGCACGCGCCGCCGAACTCGACGATCACCTCACCCGGCTCGACCTCACGCTGCACGAACCGGCCGGCCAGCGCGGTGAGTGTCTCCTCGTCGTCGAAACCGCGCAACGAAGGGAGTTCACGGAGTTCCTGTGGCACGACCCGCACGTGGGAGCCGGTCGCGACGAAGGTGATCCGGCCGTCCCCGAGGGTGTAGCTGAGCCGCCGGTTGACGCGGTAGGTGCCGCCGTCGACTTCGAGCCACGACAGCAGCCGGAGCAGCCAGCGGCTCGATTTGGCCTGCATCTGCGGCACGGACTTCGTCGTCGTCGCGAGTGTGCGCGCGGCGTCGCGGCCCAAGCTCAGCTGGGGCGTCGGGTCCGTGACAGTCACCGTGAGAACCACCAATCATCGGGAATGTGTTTCCGCTGCTGAATACGCGTCGGCGCGAAACGGTGAAATCACCGTAGCAAGGCTCGTTGGTGGCGCAAGCACTCAAACGGGTTGTCGACGGCCGGGCCCGTTATTCACGGACTGTTGCCCGTCCGTAATCCCTTCGGAAAAATATGCTCTCGAATGGGGGTGGTCGCACCCACGCACGGCTTACTCGGCTGGCCGTCGAATAGGCCAAGCAGGCAAGGGATCGCCACGGCGGCGCGTACCGGAGTGAACCACGGCGGAGATTCTTGCCCTCCTTCGCCGTTCGAAGTTAGCGTTGCGCTCGATCTTCCCGGTACTCAACAAAAGCCGATGCCGTGTGCAAGGAGTTCACCGAATGACCTCTCTCGACCAGCCTGTGTTGCGCACCGCCTACCAGAAGTCGATCGCCGACTACTGGGACAAGGAAAAGGATCCCGTCAACCTCCGGCTCGGCGACGTGGACGGCCTCTACCACCACCACTACGGGCTCGGCGCCTACGACCCCGCTGTCCTCGACGGCCCGGACGAGGGGGTCATCGCCGAGATGCACCGGCTCGAGAGCGCGCAGGCCGAGGTCCTGCTTGACCACCTCGGCCCCATCGCGCCCGGCGACCGGCTGCTGGACGCCGGCTGTGGCCGCGGCGGCAGCAGCATCATGGCCAACCACCGGTTCGGCTGCCAGGTGGACGGCGTGTCGATCTCGCGGCAGCAGGTCGACTTCGCGAACGGCGAGGCCGGGAAGCGCGGCGTCGACGGCCAGGTCAAGTACCACGTCCGCAACATGCTGGACACCGGTTTCGAGACCGGCGCCTTCGCGGGCATCTGGAACAACGAGAGCACGATGTACGTCGACCTGTTCGAGCTGTTCGCCGAGCACGCCCGCCAGCTGCGGCCCGGCGGCCGCTACGTGACGATCACCGGCTGCTACAACGACGTCACGGGTGGCCGGTCGCGCGCGGTGAGCCAGATCGACCAGCACTACATCTGCAACATCCACGCTCGCGGCGAGTACTTCAAAGCCTTGGCCGCCAACGGTTTCGTGCCGATCAGCGTCGTCGACCTGACCGCCGACACGATCCCCTACTGGGAACTGCGGGCGCAGTCGTCGGTCGCCACCGGCATCGAGGACCCATTCCTCACGGCCTATCGCGAAGGCAGCTTCCACTACCTGCTCATCGCCGCCGACCGCATCTGAGCGGGCCGCTCCGCCAGAAAGGACCAGGGATGATCGACACGGCTCCCGCCGTCGCAGCACCCGGGGCAGGCGCGCCGCCTGGTTGTCCTTTGTGGACGGCCGTCACTCCTGCCGTGCTGACCGGGCCGTCCGGTATCGGCACGTCCGCCGCCAGGGTCGCGCCCCGCTTCGCGCCATCGGGTGGCGACCCGGCGTACGCGGAGCTGCCCTGGGGTGACGGGAGCGCGCCACCGCTGTACCGCCCCGTCGTCGAGCGGGTCAACGAGCCGCTCGCCGACGAGGTCGACCGGCGGCTGGTCGCCTGGGCGGCGGAGTGCGGGTTCACCGGTGCGGGCCTCGAGCAGATCGCCAAGGCCGGGTTCGGGCGGCTCGCGATGCTCGCCCACCCCGGCTGCGACGACCCGGACCGGCTGCTGATCGCGGCACAGCTGAACGCCGTCTGGTGGGCCGCGGACGACTACTACGCCGACGACAGCGCACTCGGCGCCGCCCCGACGGAGCTCCCGCCCCGACTGGCGCTGGTGATGGCGGCGATGGACCCGGTCGCCCCGGCGGGCGAGTTCTCCGTCTCGCTCGCCGAGGCGCTCCGGGCGGACCCGATCCTCGTCGGGTTGAACTCGGGGCTCGCGCATCTGTCAAGGCACGGCACCCCCGTGCAGGCCCAGCGGGTCTGTTACTCGACGTTCGCGATGTTCGTGTCCTGGGACGCCTACGCGGCTTGGCGCTACACCGGCGCCTACCCTCCGGCGTGGGAGTATCTCGCCGCCCGCCAGCACGACAGTTTTTACACCTCGATGACCCTCGTCGACGTCGTCGACGGTTACGAGTTGCCCGCGCCCCTCTACTACGACCCCCGCGTCCGCCGGGCCATGATGCAGGCGGGCACCGCGTGCGTGCTGGTGAACGACCTCTACTCGGTGGCGAAGGACGCCGCCGACGAGAACCCGGTCTGCAACATGGTCCTGCAGATCGCCGCCGACCGGAGCTGTTCGATCGAGGAGGCGACCGAGGTCACCGTCGAGCTCCACAACACCCTCGTGCGCGATTTCGAGGCGGGCCACCAGGCCCTCCTGGCCGTACCGTCCCCTGACCTGCACCGGTTCCTCAAGGGGGTCCGGGCCTGGATGGCGGGCGGCTTCGAGTGGCACGCCACCAACCCCCGCTACCACACCTGACCCCGAAACTCACTGTCGATGGTCCCTGAAGGCCACCATCACGGCGTTTAACGCCGTCATGGTGGCCTTCAGGGACTTCTGGGTTAGCGGCGGGTCAGGGCGCGGGCGGCTTTCATCGGCGCCAGGACGTCGTGGAGGTGCAGGGCCGAGCCGTCCGCGAAAGTGAAGCGCAGCAACGTTTTCGGCGGGAAGCTGCGGCCGCCGAGCATCGAGTCGACCCCGCGCACGACGTCGGCGCGATGCTCCTCGAACGTCGTGAACGGGCCCGCGCCCTCCGCCGGTTTCGCGAGCCGTTTCGTCGCGTAGACCAGCGCGAAGCGCCGGTCGGTCAACGTCAGCCGTGCCTCGCCCAGTGACGACGCGCAATGGTCGGCGACGCGGACGGCGAACTGGTCCGGGGTCTGCGCGACGGCGTGGTAAGCGAGCGCCGGGTCGTCCGTCCAGTCCTCGTCCGGGAGGTCCGCCGACGGCACCGGCCAGCGTGCCGGGCCGGAGACCTCCGGCAACTCGCGGGCCGGGACGTGCGGGAGGTGGCGAACCTCGCCCAGCCGGAGGCTGACGTGCCCGTGGACCTGGGACAGGCCCAGCAGCAGCCGTTCGCCCGGCTGGAGCCAGAACTGCGTCAGCTCCCGCTCGACGATCTCGTCGACCTCGGTGGCGGTCTTCTCGGCGAGGTTCACCGGCTGCTCCCGTTCGTCCGGTCCAGCAGCCAGGCGAACAGCGCGGGATCCTCGACGTCGAACAAGAGGTCGAATCCCGATCCATCCACAAGGGACAGACGGAGGCAAGGCTTGCGTTTCTTCCTTTGCGCCAAAGCGAAACCGCCGATCCCAGCGCGCGGCAGCTCGGCGCGAACGGTCATTTCGTGTGCTGTCGCCGGTTCGCCCTCGCGGTTCTCGCCGTACGTCTTCGTGCGGTCGGCGATGATCTCGACGATGCCCTTGCCCGTCTTCGCCAGCCCCTTGCCGAACCCGACGGCCTTGGCCAGGAACGACGCCGGTTCCACGACCTCCGGCGGGGGAACGACCCCCAGCACGACAAGCCTTTCCGTGGTCAACGCCCAGACCCGGCGCGGATGCCCGACCGGGCCGAGTTCGCGCAGGAACTCGTGCGCCGCCACCCCCGGCCGGTCGCCGAACGCGATCACCTGGGGCGGCAGCGGCCGGTCCGTCCCGCTGTCGGCCCCGCCGCCGAGCACGCCGTCGACGAACCCGCCCGCGACGCCCGCCGCGCCGCCGCCGAGCTTGCGCAGCATTCCCTTTTCCGGCTGCCCCAGCGCGTCCAGCCCGCGGATGTCGTAGTTGAACACCCGGCCGTAGGCGGCCCAGAGCAGCCGCTCACCCGGGTTCAGCGAAGGCAGCGCCTGCGACGCGGCGCCCAGCGGATCGGCGAGGCTCACTCGTCGACCGAGAACCCGCGATCGGTCGCCTCGCGGCGTTCTTCCTCCGACGACGGGTCCTGCGATTCGTTGTAGCCGTACTTCACACCCTGCTCGATCCCCTGCTCGACGATGTTGCCCGCGCTGCCGCGGAAGGCCGCCTTGCCGATGCTGGTGGTGCCGCTCAGCCCGGCCGCGCGCAGCCCGGCCTCGGTGAGGTTCGTGGTCAGCGCGTCTGAGCCCTCGCCGCCCACGCCGAATCGCCCGGCGAACTTGTTGCCGGTCTTCGACGCGCCGGTCAGCGGGTTGGCCTTGGTGAGGAGCTTGCCCAGCGGGTGCTTGTCGATCTGGTCGGCGAGCCGCTTCTCCAGGAAGTTGCCGTTGCGCAGGCCTTCGGCCTTCTCGACGACCTTCTTCAGCGGGCCGTTGCGCAGCATCTTGAGGATGTCCTCGAGCTTCTCGATCAACGGCTTGAGCTTGCCGAGCAGCTCCTTGACCTTCAGCGCGAGGCGGCTGCCGGTGAGCCCGACCTGGCCGGTGGTGGCCGCGCCCGCCGCGCCGAGCGACGCACCCGCGGTGATCCACGACGCGGCCAGCGCGGCCAGCCACTCGATGATCAGGCCCATCACGAGCTCTTGGATGATGTCGATGACGATCTCGACGAACGCGTCGAACAGGTCGGCCGCGATCTCCAGGATCTGCTGCAGCCCGCGGACGTCGTTGGCGAACGCCGTCGCGCCGCCGGAGAACTCCGACATCTGCGTGCGGAACGCGTCGCCGCCCTCACCGGCCCACGGCTGCTTGGTGGCGTCCGCGCGCTTCTGCTCGTGCTCGCCGACCCCGTCGAGCCACCCCGCGACCTGCTCCCAGCCCTTGGCGGTGCTGCGCATCTGCTCCGGGTCGCCGATGGCGGGTTCGAGCACGAACTCGACCAGCGGGCTGATCACGATGCCGATCAGGAAGCCCAGCCCGTTGTTCATGAACGAGTCGCCGGGGCTCGTGACCAGCTGCAGCTGCTCCATCCGGGCGTGCACGGCGGCGATGGCGACGTCCGGCGGGCTGCTCGCCTGCGCGACCTCGGTGCTGGTCGACAGCCACGAGCTGCCGTAGCCGCCGTTCTGCTCCAGGTAGCTCTTGCGGCCCGCGTCACCCGCGTGGTTGACGTCGCTGAGGCTGCCGGGCCCGCCGCCGCCGTCCCCGAGGCCCGCGCCCAGCGTGCCCATCGTCTCGGCGGTGCCCGTCTCCTGGGAGCCGTACGCCTGCGCGGCCAGTGTCGTCTTGTCCGCCACCTGCTCCATGAAGGACTTCGCCTGCTCGGCGAGGTCCTGGCACTCCTGCAGGCCGTCGAAGTACTTGAACGCCATCAGCTCGCCGAGCGGGCCGAAGCAGTCGTCGCTGACCCGCGCCTGCTGGAGCAGGTTCGCGAGACTGCCGAAGTTGCCGGCGGCCTGCTTCGAGCCGGAAGCGTGCGCTGTCAGCGCTTCGGTCTGTACCTGGTATCCGGTCACGCTGGCCTCACCTCAGAATCGAACCGCCGAAATTCTCGTCTTCGACGTCGTCGGGTCGTGGGCGGTTCCGCCCCGGGGGCGGCGATTGCCGGACTTGTGCCGGTTCGGCCGCCGTGGGCGGTACGGGAGGGGGAGCCGCCGGAAGGGACTCGGCAGGCGGCGGCGCACTCGGGCCGAGTGGCTCGACGTGCGCGTTGAAGGCCTGCTTGAACTGCTCGGCGCGCTCGCCGAGGATCGGCTGGACGGCCTCTTCGAGCGCGCTCGCGGCCTGCTGCGTGGCCTGCCTGATCGTGGCGAGGATCTCCTGCTGCAACGCGGTGTGCGAGCGCCGCATCGCCTGCGGGCCGAGCTGCAGGCCCAGCACCGCGCCGGACGGCGCGACCGTCACGGTCACCGATCCGTCGCCGTTGCGCGCGCTGCCGCGCAGCCCGGCGATCCGGTCCTTCAGCTCGGCGGCCTTCGCGGCCTGCTCCTGGAAGGAACGGATCTTCTCGTCCAGCCTTGCTTCCCGGTCCATGGAAGTGTCTCCGGTTCCGTACCTGACAAAAGGGGACCCCCGTCGCACTATATGCGACGAAAGTCCCCTTCCGTTGGTTCCCGGCCTAGATGGGTAGTTTGCGGAAGATCGGGCGCGGCACGTGCCGCAGCGCCGACATCACGAGCCGGAACGGCGCGGGCGACCACACCAGGTCCTTGCCCTTGCGGGCGGCGTCGACCGACAGCGCGGCGACCTGCGCGGCGTCCTGGGTCAGCGGGGCGTCCTTCAGGCCGTCGGTCATCTTGGTCCTGACCTGGCCAGAGCGGACGACGGTCACCTTGACCCCGTGCTCGGCCAGCGCCTCGCCGAGGCCGAGGTAGAAGCCGTCGAACCCGGCCTTGGACGAGCCGTAGACGAAGTTCGACCGCCGCACGCGCTCGCCGGCGACCGAGGACAGCGCGATGATCGTGCCGTGCCCTTGCGCCTTCAGCTTCTCCGACAGCGCGACGCCCACGGAGACGGCTGCGGTGTAGTTCACGGTCGCCGCCTCGACGGCCTTCGCGTGGTCCTGCCAGAGCTCCTCGGGGTCACCGAGCAGGCCGAACGCGACGACGCTGACGTCGATGTCGCCGCTTTCGAACGCCTTCGCGAGCACGGCGGGGTGCGAGGCGGTGTCCAGCGCGTCGAAGTCGACGGTCGACACCTCGGCGCCCTTGTCCTTCAAACGCTGGGAGGCGGCGTCGAGCCGCGGCGACGGACGCGCGGCGAGGACGACCCGCAGCGGGCGCTCGGCGAGGTACTTCTCGGCGATCGCGAGCGCGATGTCGGAAGTGCCGCCCAGTAGCAGCAGGGACTGGGGGTTACCCACGGCGTCGATCACAGTTCCAACCTTCGGGACATGTCAGAGGCGAATACGCCTTCGGGGTCTACGGAGGCGCGGACCTTGCGCCATTCTTCGAGACGCGGGTACATCTTCGCGAAGTTCTCCGGCGTCGTGCGCGAGTCCTTGGCGGTGTAGAGCCGCCCGCCCAGCGCCAGGACGTCCTCGTCGAGCTCCTGGCAGAACCTGCTCAGCCCGGCCTTGATCGGGAAGTCGAGGCAGACCATCCAGCCGGGGTGCGGGAACGACAGCGGCGCCGCGTTGCCCTCGCCCATCTGCTTGAACACGTTCAGGAACGACACGTGCCCGGAGTCGGCGACCTTCTGGAGGATCCGGCGGAGGTCATCGTGGGCGTTGAGCGGCGTGCTGAACTGGTACTGCAGGAAACCCTTCGAGCCGTACGCCCTGTTCCACTCGCCGAACAGGTCCAGCGGGTGGTAGAAGGCCACCAGGCTCTGGATCTGATCGCGCGCGTTCTTGGCGGTCTTGCGGTAGTACAGCTCGCCGATCGCGGTGAACGACAGCTTGTTGGCGAGCCCGTTCGGGAACACGTCCGGCAGCGTCACGAGCTGGCCGGGGTTGAACTTCAGTGGGTCCGCGCGCAGCTTGGGCGGCAGTTCGTCGAGCTTGGCCAGCGAGCCGCGCTGGAAGGCCGCGCGGCCGAGCTTCTTGCCGCGCGACATCGAGTCGAACCACCCGGACGAGTAGGTGTAGTTGTCCTCGGAGCCGTCGGTGACCAGCTCGAGGGTCTCGTCGAGGTTCGCGGTGCGCTGGATGTCGGCCTTGAAGTACGCCGTCTCCGTGCGCGTCATCCGGATCTTCGCGCGCAGGATGATGCCGGTCAGGCCGATGCCCGCGACCGTCGCCCAGAACAGGTCCGACTCGGGGCCGTCCGGGGTGATGGTGCGGACCTGGCCATCGGCGGTCAGCAGGTCCATCGACACGACGTGGTTGCCGAAGCTGCCCGCGCTGTGGTGGTTCTTGCCGTGGATGTCGTTCGCGATCGCGCCGCCGATGGTCACCTGGCGCGTGCCGGGCAGCACCGGGACCCACAGGCCGTGCGGCAGGCCCTCGCGCATCAGCTGGTCGAGGCTGACCCCGGCGTCGACGTCCACGATCGCCGAATCGGCGTCGATCGAGTGGACGCGGTTCAGCGGGGTCATGTCGACCACCAGGCCGCCCGCGTTCTGCGCCGGGTCGCCGTAGGAGCGGCCGAGCCCGCGGGCGACGACACCGCGCTCACCCGCCTGGGTCACGGCGCGGGCGATGGCCTCGACGTCGGGGGTGCTCAGCACGTCGGCGACGGTCGGCGACGTCCTGGCCCAGCCGGTGAGCGTCTGCCGGTGTGTTTTGGAATTCAGCACGGTTCGCGTCCTTGGGTCACCCGACCAGGGTAACCACGCCGAAGACTGCCCGAGATGTGACCCTGAAGTGGCCGCTTCTACACTTTCGGCATCAGTGAACCCAGCCGATGAGGTAACGCAGTGGTGGCGACGGACCCGCAAGCCGGCTCGACGACGGCCAAGACGGCAGCGCAGCCGTCGAACCCTGGCCTGGTCGGGCAGCTCCTCCGCTTCGCGCTGATCGGCGGGTTTTGCGCGATCGTCGACTTCGGCATCTATCAGGGCTTGCTCGCGCTGGGTATGGACGTGTCACCGTGGGTGAACCTGGCCCGCGCGATCAGCTTCGTCTGCGGCACCACGACGGCGTACTTCCTGAACCGGAAGTTCACCTTCGCCGGCGGCCGCCAGCAGGGCGCCGGGCAGGTCGGCAGCTTCGTGGCCCTCTACACCGTGACTTTCTTCGTCGCGGTGGGGATGAATCTGCTCATGCTGCACGTCCTGCCGGAGTCGGCCTGGAAATCCACCCTGGGTTGGGTCGTTTCGCAGGCAACCGCGACCATGATCAATTTCGTCATGCTCAAGTGGGTCGTGTTCCGCGAGCCGCCCACCACCGCACCCAGTCCAGCAATCCACACCGAGGAGAACTGAGGATTCATGCCCGGTAAAGCAGCAGCCGCAACCGGACAGGCCGTGGCGACACCGGCCTCGAACGGCCACGTCAGCGCGGCAGCCGGGGATGACACCCGGTTCGCCGAACGCACGCCGGAGGGCAGGCTGACCGCACAGCGCGGGCTGTTTGCCGGTCCTTCCCCGATCGTGAGCAAGGACCTCTACTCCGAGCCCGTCTCGGGCTCCGCGGTGCGCGACAGGACGAGCGTCACCCTGGAAGCCGCGTCGAAGGTGTCCGGCAACACGTACTTCGGCCGGTTCCCGGCCAGCTACTGGCAGCGCTGGACCACCGCCACCGAGGTCACGGTCGAGGCCGTCGTCACCGGTGACGGGCAGCTCACCGTCGGCGCGTCCGACGTCCAGGGTGACGCCAGGGTCGTCGCGGCGGAGGACGTCTCCGGCGCCAAGCAGGCCAAGGTCGAGCTGACGGCCAAGCTCGACAGGTTCTACGACGGCGGCGCGCTCTGGCTCGACCTCGAGACCGAGGGCGGCCAGCACTTGCGCGTCGAGTCCGTGCGCTGGACCGTCGACGCGCCGGAGAAGATCCGCCCGACCGCGGTGACCATCTGCACGATGAACCGCGCCGACGACTGCCTCAAGAACCTGCAGGCGCTCGCCGCCGACGTCTCCTCGCTGGAGACGCTGGACGCCATCTACGTCGCCGACCAGGGCACCGACCGGGTCGACACGCGCGACGGCTTCGAGCAGGTCACCAAGGACCTCGGCGGCAAGCTGCACTACATCATCCAGCCGAACCTCGGCGGCGCGGCGGGCTTCACCCGCGGCCTCTACGAGGTGGCCGGGCACACCGAGACCGAGCACGCGAACGTCCTGTTCATGGACGACGACGTGCTGCTCGAGCCGGACCTGGTGATCCGGATGACGGCGTTCTCCAACCGCACGGCCAACCCGATCATCGTCGGCGGCCAGATGCTCAACCTGCTGCACCCGAACCAGCTGCACGTCGGCGCGGAGTACGCCCGGCTGAACACCCTGGAGCCCGGTCAGCCGGTCGCGCACTCACTGTCCACCGCGGACCTGCTCGGCGTCGACGAGGACACCCTCAAGCCGAACCGCCAGGAACGCCGCCTCGACGCCGGGTACAACGGCTGGTGGTCCTGCCTGATCCCGTACGAGATCGTCAAGGCCACCGGGTACCCGCTGCCGTTCTTCTTCCAGTGGGACGACGCGGAGTACAGCTACCGCGCCCGCGAGCACGGCTTCCCCACGGTCACCCTTCCCGGCGCCGGCGTCTGGCACGCCGACTTCCACTGGAAGGACTGGGACGAGTGGCACCGCTACTTCAACCTGCGGAACTCGATCATCACCGCGGCGCTGCACAGCCCGTTCAACCTGAACCTGCTCTCCCGGGTGCTGATCTCGCAGCTCACCCGGTACCTGCTGGGCATGCAGTACGGGCTGTCCGCGACGCTGATCAAGGCCGTCGAGGACTTCCTCGAGGGCCCGGAGATCCTGCGTGACGGCGGGCTCGCCGCGATGCAGGAGATCCGCCGCATCCGCGACGCGTACCCCGAGACCAAGCGGCACAAGGCCACCGAGGTCCCTGGCATCGCGTCCAACGACATCGGCATCATCAACAGCGCGCCGCGGCCGAGCATGCAGCGCCTGGTGCTGATCAAGCGCGTCCTCGACCGCGTCCTCGGCCGGAGCCGCCACTCGCTGGGCGCCATCCCGACGGACGAGGCCAACTGGTGGCACGTCGCGCAGTTCGACACCGCCGTCGTCACCGACGCCAACCAGGAAGGTGTCCGCGTCCGTTCGTACGACAAGGACAAGATGTTCGACCTGGCCAAGCGCGGCGCGAAGGTGATCAACCGGCTCCGCAAGGAGGGCGCGGGCGTGCAGGAGCAGTACAAGCGCGCCATGCCGGAGCTCACCTCCCGCGAAAACTGGAAGCGCCTCTACGAGCTGTAGTGGCCTCTGAAGGCCACCTTGAGGGACCTGGATGCCCTCAAGGTGGCCTTCAGCGCGTCCGGGGCAGGTGCGTGGCGGGTCGAGGGCGGTTACGTCTGCAGATCTCCGGGCGTGACGACGACACCGGGGTTCTGGTCGCCGCGGCGGGCAGCTCGACTGTCCTTTCAGGACATCACGCCGAACGCCTTGTCCGCGAAACGACTTTCCTGCTCGTCGCGGCCAGCCGCCCGGAGCACGACGTTCAGTGCAGGCCGAAGACCTTTCCCTTGCGCTGCAGGTCGTCGATGTAGGCCACGGCGACCTGCGAGAAGTTGATCGTCACCTTGGCGGAGTCCTGTGTCTGCACCGAGGTGACAGCGCCGGTTTTGACGATATGCGTGAGATCTGCCTCCAGGCGTTGGGTTTCCTTGGCGTCGAGCGCGAAGAGCAGTGGCTCGCCGCCGGTCGACAGATGCAGCACCAGTGCTGGTTTCTTGTCCGTCATATCCTCCATGGCACCAGCGTTGATCACCCTCGGCAAGGGGGGTTCGCTGAGGGCGGAGCGGAAGAGTGATCCCGCTGCGCCTTTCCCGCCAGGTGCACTACCGTTCTGACGAGATCCGGTGAGACCCCCGGAGGGAAAGTGGCGATGTCGTATTCGTTCTCGTTGTCGCTCGCGGCTGTGGACATCCTGCTCGACCAGGGCGGGCTGGGCCCGGCCCCGGGCCCGTTCGTGGTACCCCACATCGGGACGTCGCATGAGCAGCGCGGGATGGTCCGCGACGCGGTGTTCCGCGATCTCGAGGGCCGCGGGCTGATGCGCGGCGGGCGGCTGGACCCGGACGTCGAACTCGCGCTGGCCACGTTCGTGCACTCGGATCTGGTCATCACGGCGGCCGCTCAGCTCGACCAGGGCCGCCAGCTGTTCGCCAGGGCCGCGTCGAACGGCCAGTTCGCGATCCTCGCCCGCCAGGACGAGAACCTGGTGGTCTTCGACGAGATCCGGCCGACCGGGATCGTGCCGTCCATCGTCGACCTGCTGCCGCTGACCCCGGCCGCGCCCGGCCAGTCGGTGACCTTCGCGAAGCCGTCCTCGCAGCAGCGGCCCCGGCGTGGTCCCGACGACGCCTACGACCCCTTCGCCGGGGTCAGCGCGCCGCGGACGTCGTCCTCGCACGCGCAGTTGCGCGTGGTCGAGCGGATCTTCGAGAAGCCGAAGACGCGGGTCGGCCAGTTCACCGCCTCGGTCAAGGGCCGCGACGGGCGCCAGGCCGACTTGTCGACGCTCGCCTGGTTCGACACCGAGGCGGGCCGCTATCTGATGTCCTCGCACCAGGCGGCCGACGGCCAGCACTGGCTGACTTACTCCCCGGCCGACAACGCCCGCATCGCCCAGCAGCTATACAGCCTGCTCGAAGGCTATTTCTGAGCCTTCCGGCCGGTTTCGGGGCGAAGGAGAATTCGCCGAACAGCCCATGCGTGTCGTACCCGGCTAGTACAGTGCGAGGCGAATAGGCGGGCGATCAGGTGGGGCGGTCATGAGCTTGAGTGAGAACGCGGCGGCGAAGGCGCTCGGCGCCGGGCTGTCGGTGCAGGCGATCCAGCAGGCGAGCGCCGAAACCCGGAAACTGGTGGACGCCGCGAACAGCGGCGGGTTCACGATCAGCCCGCAGGGTGTCGAGCCCCTGCGTGAGGCGCTGAAGACGATGGCCGACGAGCTGGACAGGCTCAACGCCAAGACCGTCCAGCTCAACGACCCGCCGAAGCTGGGCAACCATCCGTACGCGCACGCCGTCGCCGCGCACGACCGGAAGGGTGCGGCCGACGAGGCCGGGTCCACCCTGGTCGCGCTGAAGCAGTTCGGCGACGTCCTCAGGAACGCCGACAAGGCGCTGGCCAGGGCCGCCGCGCTGTACGGCAGCGCGGAGCAGCACGAGCACCTCGACGCGGCGAAGAAGGCCCAGGCCACAGGGGGAGCCGAATGACCACGCCCAAGGTGAACACGTCTTCGGTCGAGCACGTCCAGGGCTTGAACCCGTCCGACGCCGACTACCTCGGCCACGACCACCAGCAGCTGGAGCAGTTCGTCGGCACCAATCTCGACGTCGAGCAGGTGTCGAAGGTGTCGGCCGCGTACAACGACGTGCACAAGGCTTTCGAAAGCTTCGCCACGACGTTGTCCACCGCGGTCAACAAGTCGAAGGGCCAGTGGGAGGGCGTCGCCGCCGAGTCCGCGCTGAGCTACTTCGGCAGCCTCAGCAAGTGGGCCGACGCCAACTCGCAGAACGCGAAGCTCGCTTCGGAGACCATCTACGACCAGGGCGCCGCGGCGGCCAACGCCAAGAACCAGATGCCCAAGCCGATCCCGTTCAACTGGAACGACGAGTTCCAGGGCTGGATGGCGGCGAACCCGCTCGACCTCGGCGACAACATCGACAAGTCGCTCCAGAAGCAGAAGGACAGCCAGCAGGCGCACCAGCAGGCCGCCGACGTCATGAAGACGTACGACAAGGACCTCTACAGTGCCGCGTCGAAGCAGCCGGTGTTCCCCGAGCCACCGGCGTTCGCCGCGGGCGGCGGTTCGGCCCCGGCGGCACTGGACATCAGCAGCCACGGCCACAGTAGCTCCGGTGGCTCCAGCGGCTCCGGTGACGCGCGAGGCAGTGGCGGCAGCAGCTCGTTCCTGCCGCCCCACTCGGCCGATGGGGCCGGTTCGGGCCCCATGCAGAGCGGTTCCAGCACCGGCGCGGGCGTGCTGCCGCCCGGCAACACCACCCCCGCGGGCTTACCGCCCGGCGTGGCTCCCGCGGCGGCGAACGCCGGGGGCGCGGGCATGGGCGGGATGGGCGCGATGCCGATGGGTGGCATGGGCGGAATGGGTGGCGGCATGGGTGGCGGTGACTCGGAGTACAACTCCAAGGTCGGCCGTGGCGGCGGCTTCGGCCCCGGCGAGCCCGGCCTCGGCGGCTCGAGCGGTTCGGGCGCGAGCTCCGGCGCGGCCCGCCCCGGCGGTGTCGGCGCGGCGGAAGCGGCCGCCGGGCGTGGCATGGGCGGCGGTGCGGCCACTCGCGGCGGCGCCGGGATGGCCGCTCGCGGCCGGAGCGGCGAGGTCGAGGAGGACGCCGAGCACCAGCGAGCGTGGTACCTCGTCGGCGGTGAGCCTGAGGACGACGTCTTCGGCTCGGACCAGCGCACCGCTCCGCCGGTGATCGGCGAATAACCACAGCCTGACGAAAACGCCCCCACCTCCGCGCGAGGCCGGGGGCTTTTTCTTGCCCTGACTCGGACATTCCTTGGCAACCCGGAAGACAAAGTGAACTGAGTTCGTTGCGTCCTCGCCGCGGCCGCGGCGGCGGGCTGCACCGCCGACGTCAAACCGGCGTCCGGTGCCGTGGCCGAACCCGTGAATCCCCCGGCAGGAAATCCTGCGGCGGGAAATCCCCCTGTGGCACCGAAACCGGCCAAGCTCGCCGCTTCCGGTGACGTTGTTCAACGAAACGGCCGCGCCGGGCGCGGCCAGCAACCAGTTCCCGCTGGGAACCCTGCTCAAGGTCACCAACCTGGACAACGCCAAGTGCACCACCGTCCCGGTGACCTCCACGTCAGGCAGCTGCGTGCTGGTCAACAACGCGGCGTTCGAACAGGTGAGGGAGCCAGGGAAGTTCCTCATCCGCAAGGCGCGGGTCGAACGCGTCGGCTGAGGCCGGCGAGCGGCGCCGGGGAAAGGCGAGCACGGGGAAGCGTGCTCGCCTTTCCCTTGGCTGCCAAGGAAAACTCAGAAGCGGAAGAACTTTTCCTGACGGCCCTGGCGAACCAGTTTCAGCCACTGCAGGAAAGCCTTGGGGTCCCGCTTGACGCCGACGAAGTACAGCCCGAACCGGATCACTTCGAGCGCGCCGATCCGTCGCATTCCCGGCTGGGACAACAGGTAGCCGCGGTTGCGGTAGGTGTAGTAGCGCTTGACCTCGTTCTCCGGGTCCTGCGCGTGGAACTTGCCGCCCAGCATCGGCTTGAACTCGTCCGAGCCGTCCGGGTGCAGGTACGTCGTCTTGAGCGAGGTGCCGAACGGCAGGCCCGAGCGGACCAGCCGCCGGTGCAGCTCCACCTCGTCGCCGCGGAAGAACAGCCGCAGGTCCGGCACGCCCACGACGTCCAAAGTGGACGAACGGAAGAGCGCGCCGTTCATCAGCGACGCGATTCCTGGCAGGAAGTCGTCGCCAAGCTCGGCCGCCGAGCGCTTCCAGGTCAGGCCGCGGCGCAACGGGAAGGCGAGCTTCTCGGGGGCGTCGATGTTGGACACCACCGGCGAGATCTCCGCCAGGTTCCGCTTTTCCGCCTCCTCCAACAGGATCTGGAGGACGTGCTCGTCGGCGGGACGGCCGTCGTCGTCGGCCAGCCAGACCCAGTCCGCGCCCATCGACAGCGCGTGCAGCATGCCCAGCGCGAACCCGCCCGCGCCACCGAGGTTCCGGTGCGAGGGCAGGTACGTGAACGGCAGGGGATAGCTCTCGACGACGTCGCGCGCGGACTGGTCCGGCCCGTTGTCGACCACCACGAGGTGGTCCACCGGGCGGGTCTGCGCGGCGATGATCTTCAGCGAGTCCGCGAGCAGTTCCCGGCGGTGACGGGTGACGACCACGCCGACCACGGCGCCTTCTGGCAACTGCTGGGCCTCGCTGGTCATCATTCGCCGCCGTTCTTCGCGAGGGCGGGCTGGGCGCCGAAGCGTTCCAGTGCCTCCTGGCTCATGTTCTCGAACGGGTCGCGGCCCTTGTAGCCGGTGAGCACCTCGCGCAGCGAACCCTGCTGCTTGACGTGGCCCTCGTCCATCCAGATCGCCGAGTCGCAGAGTTCGAAGAGGAACTCGTCCGAGTGGCTGGCGAACACCAGGATGCCCGAGCGCTTGACCAGCGCCTTGAGCCTGTCCCGCGCCTTGTTGAGGAACGCCGCGTCGACCGCGCCGATGCCCTCGTCGAGGATGAGGATCTCGGGATCGATCGAGGTCACCACGCCCAGCGCCAGCCGTACGCGCATACCTGTGGAGTAGGTGCGCAGCGGCATCTGCAGGTAGTCACCGAGCTCGGTGAACTCCGCGATGTCGTCGACGCGCTTTTCCATCTCCTTCGCGGTCATCCCGAGGAACAGGCCGCGGATGAGGATGTTCTCGAGCCCGGAGATCTCCGGGTCCATGCCGATCCCGAGGTCGAAGACCGGCGCGATCTTGCCGGAGATCCTGGCCGAGCCGCGGGTCGGCTCGTAGATGCCGGCGAGCAGCCGCAGCAGCGTGGACTTGCCCGCGCCGTTGTGGCCGACCAGGCCGACCCGGTCACCTTCCTTCAGCGACAGCGTCACGTCGTGCAGGGCCTCGATGATCGGCACCTTGCTGCCCGTGCCGATCTTGCCGCCGACCTTGCCGAGGACGCGCTTCTTCAGCGAGCGGGTCTTGGCGTCGAAGATGGGAAAATCGACGAACGCGTTGTGGACATCAATGTGGACCATTTGTCACACCCAATAGGAGACGCGGGAACGGTAGTTGCGCATGGCGACGAGCGCGAGCGCCCAACCCACGACGGTGATGCCGCCGACGATGAGCCAGCTGAAGCCGCTGACGTATTGCCCGATCAGTGGAGCACGGACGATCTGCACGAAGTGGAACAGCGGGTTCGCGTTGATGTACGGCAGTGCCCACGACGCGTTGTGGCGGGCCCCGCCCTTCGCCAGCTGGTCGATCGGCCAGACGATCGGCGTCAGGTAGAACAGCAGCTGGATGAGCGAGCTGATCACCTGCGGGATGTCGCGGTACCGGGTGGAGATGATGCCGAGCAGCAGGGTGACCCAGCCCGCGTTGATCGCGAGGAGCAGGAAGCCGGGGATCGCGAGCAGCGACGACCAGCCGATGCCGGGGTGGCAGATGCCGGTGAAGTTCGGTTCGCAGATACCGCTGTTCAGCGTGTACTCGTGGCTGAGGCTGCCGAAGAAGATGGCCACGACGATCACGTAGACGATCAGGTTGTGGGCCAGCATCAGCGTCTGGCGCCACACCGTCCGCAGGACATAGACGCTCAGCGGCGCGGGGAGCTGTTTGATCAGCCCCTCGTTCGCGATGAACGTCTCCATGCCCTCGGAGAGGCAGCCGCTGATGAAGCCCCAGATGATGAACCCGGTGCTGATGTAGGGCAGGAAGGTCGACGTGTGCAGGCCGAACAGCTGCGAGTAGAGCAGCCCCAGGCCCAGCGCGATGACGCCCTGGCTGATGGTGATCCAGAACGGACCGATCACCGAGCGGCGGTACCGCTGTTTGATGTCCTGCCAGCCCAGGTGGCCCCAGAGCTCGCGGGCGTGGAAACCGGCCTTGATGTCGGCGAAGGCGCGCGCGAAGGTCCTGCTGTCGGACATCGGCGGTACCGATGTCTCGACCGGACTTCCGGCGGCGTGAACCGTGCTGGTGGCATGCACGCCCACGAGGGTACCGATGGGATGTGCCGACCTTGGCTCGCCCCGGCTGAGCACGTCCGTGCACAGAGCGCTAGAACGCCGGACGCGGGGAGTGTGCTGGTACTTTCTCCCCCCATGACCGCTGCACTCGGCGCCGCGAGCCTGATGGTGAACCTGCTCGCCGCGTACGCCGATCGGCCCCTGCCCCGTTCCATCGCGGTGGTCGGCAACCAGCCGCTCCCGCCCGACCCCCAGCGGGCCAAGGCGATTGATGCCTGTGACCTGGTGATCCGGGTCAACGGGTTCGTGCTGGACGAGCCGTCCGGGCCGGCGGTCGTCGGCAGCCGGGTACACGTCGTGGTGTTCAACCGCGCGGTCCGCGCGACCCCGTACGTCTTCCGTGACTACCGGCGGCGGCTCTACCTGCTGGTCGAGCCCGGCAGGCTGCACTGGGAGCCGGAATACGTACCCGAATGGTGGCCGGCGGACCTCGGGTTCGTCCCGGTGTCGAACCGTGAGGTCGTGCTGCCGCTGTCCGACGCGCTGGGCCTGCCCACCCGCACCGAGTCGACCTGGTCGACCACCGGGACGCTGGCCGCGTGGATCGCGCGCACCTCGTTCCCGGCGGCGAACCTGATCCTGACCGGCTTCTCGTTCATCGACGACCCGAACCAGACCTCGTGGGAACACGCCGCCGGCGATTCCTGCATCGTCGGGCCGGAGCACCAGATCGCCGCCGAGGGACGTCTGCTGGAATCCTGGACCAAGACCGGCGAGACCGAACTGCTGCGCTGATCAGCGCGTAATCCGACATCCAGTCACCAAAGGACCTTTGCTGATGATCGTGCAGAAACTTCGCACCAACCTCACCGCCCGGTTCGCCAAGCTCGTCGACTTCCGCGTCGAGGAGCGGGTGCACGGCTTCGACGATCGGATCGACGAGCTCGAGCACGCCACCGCGGACCACCGCCGCAGGCTCGACGAGGCCGAGACGAACCTTGAGGCCGCCCGCGGTGACCTCCGCTGGACCACCGCCCAGGTTGACCGGCTCATCCCGCACGTCGCGGCCCAGGAGGCCCAGCTGGAGACCCTGCGCGAGTCACTGGCGCTGGTCCCGCCCGCGGACAAGCCGCAGATCGCCGAGGCCCGCTCGCTGATCGAGGAGATCCAGCGTCAGCACGCCCAGATCCGGGTCCGGCTCGCCGGTGTCGCCCGCTACGAGGACAGGCTGCGCAGGCTGGAAGACGAGCGCGAGCCGGTCGCCCGGTAGCGAAGTGCCTTCGGCGATCGCCCGCGAAGCCACCGAGTCGGACGCGCGACTCCTGCTCGCCTGGCGCAACGACACCCGCACCCGGCAGGCCTCCCGGTCCACCGGCGAGATCGCCCTCGCCGACCACCTTGCCTGGTTGCGCGGGGTGCTCACCTCGCACGACCGGCTGCTGCTGGTCGTCGAGGTGGCCGGGGAGCCGGTCGGCACGGTCCGGTTCGACCGGGCGGGGGACGAGGCCTGGGAGGTCAGCATCACCCTGGCGCCCGCGGCCCGTGGGCGTGGCTTGTCCGGTGATGTGCTCGCCGAGGGTGAGCGCGTGCTCACCACGACGTATCAAGTCCGGGAGATCCTGGCCGCCGTGCACCAGGACAACGCCGCGTCGGCCGCGCTTTTCCAGCGTGCGGGCTACGCCGGGGAGGGCGCTGCCGAGGGCGAGTTCCGGCAGTTGCGCAAGACTGTGCACTGACCAGCACCCCACCCCGGGAGAAGCGCACCCATGTCCACGCAGGAAGTCGTCATCGGCGGGCACCGCATCGGGCCCGACCGGCCCCCGTTCGTGATCGCCGAGATGTCCGGCAACCACAACGGCGAGCTGGGCCGGGCACTGGAGATCGTCGACGCCATCGCGGCCGCCGGCGCGCAGGCGGTCAAGCTGCAGACCTACCGGCCCGACACGATCACCATCGACGTCGACGCCCCGGCGTTCCGGATCGGTGACTCGCATTCGCTCTGGGGCGGTCAGAACCTCTACAAGCTGTACGAGCGCGCCCACACGCCGTGGGAGTGGCACGAGCCGATCTTCGCGAGGGCCCGTGAGCATGGCCTGGAGGCGTTTTCCAGCCCGTTCGACCCCACGGCGGTGGACCTGCTGGAGTCCCTGGACGTGCCAGCCTACAAGATCGCGTCCTCGGAGATCGTCGACCTGCCGCTGGTCGAGCTGTGCGCGCGGACCGGCAAGCCGCTGGTCATCTCGACCGGGATGGCCAGCATCGCCGAGATCGACGCCGCCGTGCGCACCGCCCGAGACGCCGGGAACGACCAGCTCATCGTGCTGGGCTGCACCGCTAGCTACCCGGCGTCACCGTCCGAGAGCAACCTGCGGGGCCTGCCGGTGCTGGCGGGCGTGACCGGGACGCTCGTGGGCCTGTCCGACCACACCCCGGGCATCGGCGCGCCGCTGGCCGCCGTCGCGCTGGGCGCGGTGGCCATCGAGAAGCACGTCACGCTGGCCCGTGCCGATGGCGGCGTGGACTCGGAGTTCTCGCTGGAGCCCGCCGAACTCGCCGCCCTGGTGACCGAAAGCCGTCGCGCGTGGGAGGCGCTGGGTGCGCCGGTGATCGGGCCGAGGGAGAGCGAGAAGGAAGGCCTCCGGCTGCGCCGCTCGCTCTACGTCGTCGAGGATGTCCGTGCTGGCGACGTTGTGACCAGGGAAAACGTCCGGTCGATCCGCCCGGCCGGTGGGCTGGCGCCGGGCGAGATCACCACCGTGCTCGGGCGGACCTTCCGCGTGGACGCGACGAAGGGCACCGCGTTGACCTGGGACCTGATCTAGGACTCTCCGAAGAACCCGCGCACCCCAGCGATGACGCGCTCGACGTCGGTGTCGGTCAGCGATGGGAACAGCGGCAGCGAGAGTTCCTGCGAGTAGTACAGCTCGGCGTTCGGGCACATCCCGCGCTGGTAGCCGAGGTCGGCGAAGACCGGATGCCAGTAGGCCGGGATGTAGTTGACCTGGACGCCGATGCCGATCCCGCGCAGGCTGTCGAACATCGCGCGACGACGGCCGTCGAGCACCCGCAGCGGGTACAGGTGCCATGCCGGGTCGGCCCCCGCACGGGTGACCGGGGTCAGCACGCCGTCGAGGTCCGCGAAGGCTTCGTTGTAGCGAGCGTGGATCCGCGCGCGGCGCTTCTTGAACTCGTCGAGGCGGCGCAGCTGGCTGCTGCCCAGTGCGCACAGGACGTCCGGCAGCCGGTAGTTGAGGCCGAACTCGTGGACCTCCTGGTGCCAAGCGCCTTCGTCGGGGAAGCGCTGGGCGGCCTTGTCGCGGACGAGGCCGTGGTTGCGGAAGCCGCGCGCGCCCGCGAGCAGCTCCTCGGACGGTGTGGCGACCGCGCCGCCCTCAGCCGTCGTGAGGTTCTTCGTCGGGAAGAACGACAACGTCGTCAGGTCGGCGATCGAGCCGACCGGCCTGCCCTGCCAGGTGCCGCCGACCGAGTGTGCGGCGTCCTCGAGCAGCAGTGCGCCGGAGGCGTGCGCGATCCGTGCCAGCTCATCGAGCTCGGCGGGATGACCCGCGTAGTCCACCGCGGCGACGACCTTGGTCCGGCTGGTCATCGCCGCCTCGACGGCGGCCGGTGACAGGTTGGCCGTGTCCGCGTCGACGTCGGCGAACACGATCGTCGCGCCGAGCAGCGCGGCCGTGGACGCCGTCGCGACGAACGTCATCGGCGTCGTCAGCACCTCGTCGCCCGTGCCGATCCCGGCCGCCGCGTACGCGACGTGCAGGGCGGCCGTGCCCGAAGTGACGGCCACAGCGGGGGTGCCGCCGGTGTGCTCGGCGAGGTCGGCCTCGAACTGGGTGACGGCCGGTCCGGTGGTGAGCCAATCGCCGCGGAGCACCTCGGTGACCGCGGCGATGTCCTCGTCGGTGACGGACTGGCGGCCGTAGGGCAGGAACTCAGCCATACTGCTCGACCAGGCTGCGCAGCTCGTCCGCGTCGAGCCAGAGGTCGTTGGTGTCGGACCGGTAGGCGAACCCGTCCGGCACCGGCTTGCCGTCCGTCGGCGGCTCGTAGCCCCAGCCCGCGATGTGCGGCTGGACGACGTAGCGGTCGGCGAGCTGGAGCGTCCGCCGGGCGTCGTCGGGCGCGATCATCTCTTCGTGCAGCTTCTCGCCGGGACGGATGCCGACCTCATGCATCTCGCTGCCGGGCGCGATCGCCTGCGCCAGGTCGACGAGCCGCATGCTCGGGATGCGCGGCACGTACAGCTCGCCGCCGTTCATCTGGTCGAACGAGTCGACCACGAACTGCACGGCCTGCGGGAGCGTGATCCAGAAGCGGGTCATGTCCTTGTGCGTGATCGGCAGCGACTCGCCCTTTTCCGCCAGCGCGCGGAAGAACGGGATGACGCTGCCGCGCGAACCCATCACGTTGCCGTAGCGGACCACGGAGAACCGGGTCGGGTGCGCGGCGGCGTAATGGTTCGCGCTGATGAACATCCGGTCGGCGCAGAGCTTGGTGGCGCCGTAGAGGTTGATCGGGCTGGACGCCTTGTCGGTCGACAGCGCGACGACCTTCTTGACACCGGTCTCGATCGCGGCCTCGATGACGTTCTGCGAGCCCATCACGTTCGTCTGGACGAACTCGAAGGGGTTGTACTCGCCGGTGTCGACCTGCTTGAGCGCGGCGGCGTGGACCACGTAGTCCACGTTGTGCATCGCGCGCTCGAGCCGCCGCCGGTCGCGCACGTCGCCGATGAACCAGCGCAGTCGCGGGTCGTCGTTGAACAACTGGCGCGCTTCATACTGCTTGAGCTCGTCGCGGGAGAGCACGACCAGCCGGCTCGGGTTCAGCTCGGCCAGCGCGTACGAGACGAACGCCTTGCCGAACGAACCGGTCCCGCCGGTGAGCAGGATGCTGGAGCCATCCAGCTCGGACATCGTTGACCTCCGCGTATAGGTGGTACTGCCGTCGGCCATCATGTCACCCATGCGTGGTACGCCTGTGGTCAACGCCGTCATCCAGGCCCGGCTGTCCTCGACGAGACTGCCCGGCAAGGTCCTGCGGCCGCTGGCAGGCCGCAGCGTGCTGGGCTGGGTCGTGCGGGCCGCCGCCGCGGCCCGCGGCGTGGATCAGGTGGTCGTGGCCACCTCGGACGCCGCGGATGACGACGCCGTGGCGGAGGAAGCGGCCAGGCTGGGCGCACTGGTGGCCCGCGGCCCGTTGGACGACGTCCTCGCCCGGTTCGCGATCGCCTGCGAGCTCCACCCGGCCGACGCCGTGATCCGCCTCACCGCTGACTGCCCGCTGCTCGACCCGGCGTTGATCGGCCAGCTCGCGACGCTCTGGCGGGCGCAGCCGTCCCTCGACTACGTGAGCACGACGCTGGTCCGCACCCTGCCGCGCGGTTTCGACGCGGAACTGGTGCGCACGGCGGTCCTCGCCGAGCAGGTCGCGACCGCGACCGGCACGCATCGCGAGCACGTCACATCGGGGATCTACAGCAGGCCGGAGACGTACTCGTGCGCCGGGATCGTGGTCAGTCCCGCGGCCGAGGATCTGCGCGTCACGCTGGACACCCCCGAGGACTGGCAGGTCATCGAGGGCGTCGTCGAGGACCTGGGCGACCGCGTGTCGAGCTGGCGCGAAGTGGTGTCGCTGCTCCGTGCGCGTCCGGACCTGACGGCGCTGAACGCCCATGTCGAGCAGAAGAAGGTCGCGCGTTGACGAAGCTCCTACTGCGCGGAGACGCTTCGCCGACCATCGGCGCGGGGCATATTTCCCGCCTGGTGGCCTACGCCGAGCGCGCGGTCGCGCGAGGCTGGGAGGTGTCGTTCTCCGGCAGCATCGACAACGCCGAGTGGCTCGCGGTTCGTTTCGACGAGCTGGGTGTCCCTCGATTGCCTGCCCCTCCTGTGCTCGGGGAGCTCGCCGCGGGGTTCGACGCGGTCCTCGTGGACCACTACGGCCTCGGTGAACTGCGAAAAGAGGTCAACGCAGCCGGTGCGTCGCTGATCTCGGTGGAGGACGGCACCTTCGGACGACGTGCCGCCGACGTCGTCGCGGACTGCGCTTTCGCACCTGCTTCGCGACCTGACGACGGCTCGGGTGTCCTCCTGTGCGGAGTCACTTACGCGCCCCTTCGCGACGTCGTGCTGCGCGCACGAGAACGTCGTGTCGCGAGCGTTGTCGGTGAGCCCCTTCGGGTGACCGTGGTGCTCGGCGGCGGTGGCGAGTGGGTCGGCGTAGTGAGCACGCTGCTACGCGCGCTTCGTGACACCGGACTGCCGTTCGAGGCTGATGTCCTCGTCCGCGGCGAGCCAGAGATCCCTTCGCTGGCCGCAAACCAGCGGATCCGCGTGTCCCCACCAGGAACGGGACTCCTCGACCTGCTGGTGGACACCGACCTCGCGCTCAGCGCCGCCGGGGTGACCCTGCTGGAGCTGTGTTGCCTCGGTGTCCCGACCGGCATGATCCAGCTCGTCGACAACCAGGCGGCCGGATACCGCGGCGCCCTCGACCTCGGCCTGGCCGCGGGGCTGGGACACGCCTCCTCCCTCGGCTCGGAAGTGACCGAGGTGCTCGCGGAACTGCTCACGTCGTCGTCGGCGCGAAAGTCCCTTTCGGTGACGTCTTCGTCCCTTGTGGACGGTCAGGGTGCGGACCGCGTGCTAGACGCACTTTGAGATTCACGTGCAAGGCCGCTATTCAATAATAACGGCAGGAGTGGTCAGCGTGTTTCCCGTTGGGGATCTGGCCGAACTGCCGGGCTGGACAGGTCGTGCGTCCCCGGCATTGTCGTGGGCTGATGTTGATCCAGTCAACTTTGTTTAATTGGATAATCCGATAAATTGGAAGGAAGATCAAGATATGGCGACCTGTGACTGTTCTGCCCGGCGCAGCGCCAAGGTCGGGTGCGCAGCAGGTGCTGGTGCAGAACGACGGCACCGTCCGGATGAAGAGCCGCTCGGTTGAGCTCGCTGATACCGGGTGTGATCGAGGACCGAAACTGTCCGCTATCTCTCTTACCGTGGCTCCATGACCACAGACATCACCCCGTTCCGCGTCGCGATCCGGCAGGCTGACCTCGACGACCTCACCGAGCGGCTCGACAACACGCGGTGGCCGGACGAGTTGCCGGGCGTCGGCTGGAGTCTGGGCACGCCGCTCGGGTACCTGCGGGAGCTCGCCGACTACTGGCGGCTGCGGTACGACTGGCGGGTTCACGAGGAGCGGCTCAACGGGTTCGGACAGTTCACCACGACCATCGACGGCGCGAACGTGCACTTCTATCACGTGCGCTCGCCCGAGCTCGATGCGAAACCGCTGCTGCTGCTCCACGGCTGGCCGGGGTCGATCGTGGAGTTCCTCGACGTCATCGGCCCGCTGTCGGATCCGCGTTCGTACGGTGGCGATCCGGCCGTCGCCTTCCATGTCGTCGTGCCCTCGTTGCCAGGGTTCGCCTTCTCCGGGCCGACCGTCGAGGCGAACTGGGGCTCCGATCGAGTGGCCGACGCCATGCCGGAGCTCATGACCCGCCTCGGCTACGAGGGCTTCGGGATCCACGGGGGTGACTGGGGCGCGATCATCTCCCGGGAGATCGGGGTGCGGTTTCCCGAGCGGCTCAGCGGCGTCCACCTGACGATGTTGCCCAGCGCCGTCGCGCGCGGTGAGGCGGATCTGGCGGGGCTCGACGGCGACGAGCTTGTGCGTGCCGAGGCTTCGCTGGCCAAGGGACGGCGGTTCCACCAGGACGGGCTCGGCTACGCGATGATCCAGTCCACCAGGCCGCAAACGCTTGCGTACGGCCTCACCGACTCACCCGTCGGGCAACTGGCCTGGCTGGCGGAGAAGTTCGAGGCCTACAGCGACCCGGGGTGCGCCATCGATCGCGACGACCTGCTGACCAACGTCATGCTCTACTGGCTGACCGGGACCGCGAACTCCTCGTCCCGGATCTACACCTCGCTCGGCGGCGCTTGGGGCGCGCCGCCGGAGCGTTCCAGCGTGCCGACCGGCGTCGCCGTCTTCCCGAAGGACACCGGGCTGCCACTGCGCCACCTCGTCGAGCGGACCGACACGATCGTCCGCTGGACGAACTTCGACCGCGGCGGCCATTTCCCCGGCCTCGAACAGCCCGCCCTGCTGATCGGCGACCTCCGGGCCTTCTTCCGCGCCCTTTGCAACGCCATGAACGGACCGTTTATGGCAGAAACGCCATGAACGGACCGTTTATGGCAGAAACGCCATGAACGGTCCGTTCATCTCACATCGAAGTTCAGAGGTACTGGCCGGTGCCCGAGATGCCAGGGCCCTGGATGTCGGGGCTGCCCATACCGCCGCTCGAACCGGCGGGCAGGCCGCGGCGCATCTGCTCGAGCTGCACGCGCGCGGCCATCTGCTGGGCGAACAACGCCGTCTGGATGCCGTGGAAGAGGCCCTCCAGCCAGCCGACCAGCTGGGCCTGCGCGATCCGCAGCTCGGCGTCGCTGGGCGTGGAGTCCTCGGTGAAGGGCCGAACGAGCCGCTCCAGCTCGTCCTGCAGCTCCGGCGCGAGCGCCTTCTCGAGCTCGCGGATGGACGTCTGGTGGATGTCGCGGACCCGGTTGCGGCTGGCGTCGTCGAGCGGTGCGGCGCGGACCTCTTCGAGCAGCTGCTTGATCATCGTGCCGATGCGCATGACCTTCGCGGGCTCTTCGACCAGGTCACCGACCGACTCGTGCTGCCCGAGGTCGATGGGCTCGTCACCCTGGCCGAGGCGGGCACCGCCGACCGGTACGCCGTCCGGCCCCACGACCACCATGTGGGGTGAAGATTCACGCCCCATGTCACCGGCTGTGCTTGATTCCGGGGAATTCGGCTCGGTCATGTGCTCCATCCTGGCCTACTTCCGGTGCGCTTCGTGGCGCGCACTCCTGGTCTGTCTCCGAGCGTAGCTGGAATTGTCGCGCGGTGTGTTCGCGCACCCAACCCCGGGTGCGCGGCGAAACCGCACGTCCGTACGGTGTCCACCATGGCGTTCGACGTCGCTCGTATTCGTGGGTTGTTTCCCGCGCTGGGTGATGGCTGGATTCACTTCGACGGCGCCGCCGGAATGCTCGTACCTGAACAGGTCGCTTCAGCCGTATCCACGGCGATGCGCGCTCCGGTATCGGGGCCGGGCGGAGCGTTTCCGGCCTCACAGCGTGCGGAAAGCATCGTGACCGCGGCCCGCAGGGCCGTGGCCGACCTGGTCGGGGCCGACCCGGCCGCCGTCGTGCTCGGTTCCAGCGCGCCCGTCCTGCTGCGCAGGCTCGTGGACACGATGGCCGAGCGCTGGACCATCGGCGACGAGGTCGTCGTCTCCCGGCTCGACGAGCAGGCCAACCTGGCACCATGGCGCCGCGCGGCGAAGCGGGTCGGCGCGGTCGTGCGCTGGGGCGAGATCGACATCGAGACCTGCGAGCTGCCAGCCTGGCAGTACGAAAACCTCGTCTCGGCGCGCACCAAGGCCGTCGCGATCACGCTCGCGTCGGGTTCCGTCGGCACCCGGCCCGACGTACCGACAGTCGTCGAGTTCGCGAAGCGGGTCGGCGCGCTCGTGGTCGTCGACGCCACGTACGCGGCACCGTTCATGCCGCTGGACCTGCAGTCGCTCGGCGCCGACGTGATGGTCGTGTCCGCGCAGGCCTGGGGTGGCCCGTCCGTCGGCGCGCTCGTGTTCCGCGACCCCGAGATGCTGGAACGCCTGCCCTCGGCGTCGCTCGACCCCGCCGCCCGCGGCGCCTCCCGGCTCGAGCTGGGGCCGCACGCGTACCCGCTGCTCGCCGGAGTCGTCGCTTCGGTCGACTATCTCGCCGGTCTCGACGACGCCGCCAGCGGATCGCGCCGTGAGCGACTGGTCACCTCGCTCGGCTCGGCGAAGTCGTATCACGCCGGGTTGCTCGCCCAGCTGTCCACCGAGCTGCGCTCCCTGCGGCACGTGATGGTCATCGGTGACGCCATGCGACGCATCCCCGCGCTGGCCTTCGCCGTCGCGGACAAGAAGGCACCCGAGGTCGCGGAGTACCTCGCCTCGCAGGGCCTGTGCGCCTTCGCCGACGACGGCACAAGCGGCGTCTTCGCGTCGCTGGGGGTCGGCGAGGTCGGCGGCGCCGTCCGCATCGGACTCGCGCACTACTCCAACGTCTTCGAGATCAACCAGCTCGTGCGGGTGCTCGAAGAGCTCCGCTGAGTGTCATGAAAGGGTCTTTCAGGACAAAAATTGCCCTGAAAGACCCTTTCATGACACTGGAGACTCAGGACTTCGCGGTCAGCAGGATCTTCCCGAAGACGGTGCCCTCTTCCATCGCGCGGTGTGCGGCGGCGGCCTCGGCCATCGGCACCACCTGGCCGACGATCGGCTTGACCGAGCCGTCCTTGATGAACGGCCACAGCCGCTCGCGGACGTCGGTGACGATCGCGGCCTTCTGCTCCAGCGGCCGCGCGCGCAGGCCCGCGCCGAACACGCTGGCGCGCTTGCCCATCAGCTTGCCCAGGTTGAGCTCGGCCTTCACGCCGCCCTGCATGCCGATGACGATGAGCCGCCCGTCCATGGCCAGAGCGTCGATGTTGCGCTCCAGGTACTTCGCGCCCATGTTGTCGAGGATGACGCTCGCGCCGCCGGTCTCCTTCTTGAGGATCTCGACGAAGTCCTCCTCGCGGTAGTTGATCGTGATGTCCGCGCCGAGCTGGCGGCAGCTTTCCAGCCGCTCCGCCGAACCCGCCGTGACCGCGACCGTCGCACCGAGCGCTTTGCCCACCTGGATCGCGTGCGTGCCGATGCCGCCGGCGCCGCCGTGCACCAGGAGGGTGTCGCCCTCGCCGAGCTTGCCGTGCATGACGACGTTGGCCCACACCGTGCAGGCGACCTCGGGCAGCCCGGCGGCCGAGAGCAGGTCGACCTCGCCGAGTACGGGCAGCAGCTGCCCGGCCGGGACGACGACCTTCTCCGCGTAGCCGCCGCCCGCGAGCAGCGCGCACACCTCGTCGCCGACGTTCCAGCCCTCGACGCCCTCGCCGAGCTCCGCGATCGTGCCGGAGCACTCGAGCCCGAGGATCTCGCTCGCGCCGGGGGGCGGCGGGTAGTGGCCCTGCCGTTGGAGCAGGTCGGCCCGGTTCACCGCGCTCGCGGCGACCTCCAGCAGCACCTCGCCGGGGCCGGGCGCGGGATCCGCGACCTCGGTCCACTCGAGAACGTCTGGGTCGCCGGGCTCACGGATGGTGATCGCGTACATGCGTCCGACTGTAGACGGGGCCCGGATCGTGCGCCGAATGCCGCATTGACGGATCGGTCATAACGCACAAAGGTGAGCAACCATGTCACTCGTTAGAACAGTGTCCTCCTTAAAAGCAGGACTAATCCCATCGGTGGCCCTCGTCGCGTGCGCAGCGCTGACTGTCGGTGTCACCCCCGCCGCCAGTGCCGCGAAGAGTGAGGCCGACGGCCCCGCCCTCGCCAAGCAGCTGGTCAAGAAGGTCGACGTCAACGGCGTCAACCGGCATCTCGTCGCGCTCCAGCGCATCGCCGACACCAATGGCGGGACGCGCGCGGCGAGCACCGAAGGACACAAGAAGTCCGCGGAGTACATCGCGACCAAGCTGGAAGCCGCGGGCTACCAGGTCACCCGGCAGGAGTTCCCGTTCACCTACAACGAGACGCTCGCCGAGAAGCTGGCCGTCGCCGGCGCGAATGTCCCGGTCACCGCGATGGAGTACACCCCGTCGACGCCGGTCGGTGGCATCACCGCGCCGCTCGTGGTCGTCCCGGTGGACGCCACCTCGGGCTGTGAAGCGACCGACTACCCGGCCGTCACCGGCAAGATCGTCCTCATGCAGCGTGGCGGGTGCAGCTTCGGGCAGAAGCAGCAGACAGCCGCCGCGGCGGGCGCGATCGGCGCGATCATCTACAACAACGTCGAGGGCGCGCTCAACGGAACGCTCGGCGACCCGGCGGGCGCGAAGATCCCGACCGGCGGCCTCAGCCAGGCCGACGGCCAGGCGCTGACCACCAAGGGCGGCGCCTCGATCACCCTTGAGCTGCGCGCGCTGCAGGAGGCGCGGACCAGCTACAACGTCATCGCCGAGACCAAAACCGGCCGCAAGGACAACGTGGTGATGCTGGGGGCGCACCTCGACAGCGTCCCGGCGGGCCCCGGCATCAACGACAACGGCACCGGCTCCGCGACCCTGCTGGAGACCGCGCTGCAGCTCGGCAGCAGCCCGAAGGCGAACAACGCGGTGCGGTTCGGCTTCTGGAGCGCCGAGGAGTTCGGCCTCATCGGCTCGACCTACTACGTCAACTCGCTGAGCTTCGAGCAGCAGCTGGACGTCGCGCTGTACCTGAACTTCGACATGATCGGCTCGCCGAACGCCGGCTACTTCGCCTACGACGGCGACGACTCCGACAAGATCGGCGCGGGCCCCGGCCCGTACGGCTCGGCGCAGATCGAGAAGACCTTCGTCGACTACCTGGGGACAAAGGGCGTTTCGGCCGAGGGCACCGACTTCACCGGCCGCTCCGACTACGGCCGGTTCATCGCCGTCGGCATCCCGGCGGGCGGCCTGGACACCGGCGCCGAGGGCATCAAGACGGCCGCGCAGGCCACCAAGTGGGGCGGCAAGGCCGGGATCGCCTACGACCCCTGCTACCACCAGGCCTGCGACAACCTTGGCAACATCGACCGCGTCGCACTCGACCGCAACGCCGACGGCGTCGCCTGGGCGCTGGGCGTCTACGCGACCAGCACCGAGAGCGTCAACGGCGTGAAGCCGGGCAACGCCAAGGCCAAGAAGCAGGTCGCGGCCGACCGCGCCCCGCAGCGGAACTCCGCCGCCGCGGTGGTGGCGGGCGACCCGCACGCGCTCGCCGCGTAAGTAGTGTCATGAAAGGGTCTTTCAGGGCAATTTTTGTCCTGAAAGACCCTTTCATGACATCCGGGACTCAGCCGAGGTTGCGCGCCCCGAAGGTGTCGCACCGCGCCGGGTCGCCGGTCTGGTAGCCGGCGGTGAACCACTTCTCGCGCTGGGCGGACGTGCCGTGGGTGAACTTGGACTGGTCCACGCTGCCGCCGCCGAGCTTGGTCTGGATGTAGTCGTCGCCGATGCGGGACGCGGTGTCCAGCGCGGCGGCGATGTCTTCCTTGGTGATGTCGGTGATCAGCGGCTTGCCGGTCTCGGTCGGCGTGGTCGACGCGTGGTTCGCCCACACGCCCGCGTAGCAGTCCGCCTGCAGTTCGAGCCGGACCGAGCCCGAGGTCGGGCCGCTGCCGCCGCCCTTGCGCGAGTCGCCCTTGAGGTTCTGCACGTGGTGGCCGTATTCGTGCGCCAGGACGTAGGCCTCGGGGAACGGGCCGCCCTTCGCGCCGAAGCGGGTCTGCAGCTCCTTGAAGAACGAGAGGTCGATGTAGACGTCGGAGTCCGCGGGGCAGTAGAACGGGCCGACGTCGGAGGTCGCGCTGCCGCAGCCGGTGCGGATGCCGCCGCTGAAGAACCGCGTCGGCGCCTTGCTGTAGGTCTGTCCGGAGCGCGCGAACTGCTGGGACCAGAAGTCCTGGATGGAGTTGACCGTCGCGACGATCGCGCAGTCGTGCTTGCTGTTCGCGTCCTTGCCGGTCTTGCACTCTTGCGAGAGCGAGGCGTTGTCCACCTGCTGCCCGGACCCGACGTCGCCGAGGCCGAGCCCGCCGCTCACGCCACTGCCACCGGTCGGCACGCCGCCGAACTGGGAGAGCAGGAAGTAGATGACCAGCCCGACCACGCCGAGCCCGCCGCCACCGAGGGCGACCCGGCCGCCGAGACCACCGCCTCCGCCGCCGCCACCGCTGCCGCGCATGTCCTGGACCTCGGAGGTGTCCAGGCCCGCGTCGTCGTCGAATCTCACACCGCAGAGACTAACCGGGAAGCTCCGGCTCGGCCTTGTTGGAACACGCCTGAGTGCGGCCACCTTCACAGGTAGCCGCACCCAGGGCTATCGAGGATACGTTCTGTTGTACGGCGGTTGGCCGCTATCGGGCCGGCGCGCAGCGCTGCCGTTGCGGTCGCGAGGCCGCAACCGAAGCAGGCTCGAACAACGCCGAATGCGCGAGAATACTGCCGAGCGCATCAGTGAAGCCCGCGCTCGTGCTGTTCACAGTCACGACCGATCCGGTAGGAATCCGTGCCGGCCGCGGGGACGCAGCGTGCGGTCAACCGCGAGGATCACCCGTCACGCAACCACCTGACCTTCCCCGGCTGGGGACCCTGATCGACGGCTTCTGACAGCTCGCCCTGTACAGGTCCAACCATCCGCTGACAAGCAGCATGCGCCTTTCCGCACCGAGTCTCAACCTTTTCGTAACCCACCTTCGGGGGAAGTTCGTCTCGTGTTTTTCAGCGCGCGACACTGCCGGTCGAGAGCGCGTCCGTGAGATCGACGTTCTACGCTGCGTGGAATGAGCGACGTGCGCTGGCTGTCCGAGACGGAGATGGCGGCTTGGCGCTCATACGTCGTTGCCAGCCTGCGGCTGCGTCAGCGGCTCCACCGGGAACTCGCCGAGCGCCACGAGGTGTCTCTCGCCGACTACGAGGTGCTCGTCTGCTTGTCCATCAATCCCGACGACCGCGTCAGGATGACGGAGCTCGCCGTCCTGATGGGCTCGACCAAGAGCAGGCTGTCCCACCAGATCGGCAAGCTCGAAGCCGCCGGGCTCGTGCATCGCGGCCGCGACCCCGAAGACAAGCGGGGCGTCGTCGCCGAACTCACCGACACCGGCCGCGCCCTGCTCGAACGTGCCGCGCCGACGCACGTCGACGGCGTCCGCGAGCACCTCATCGACCTGCTCTCGCCCAGCGAGCAGCAGGTGATCGGCGACGCCTTCGGCCGAGTCCTCGAACACCTCTCCGAGCTCGAAGCCTGACCCGTTAGGCTCACGGCAGGGAAGCGTGGCAGAGCGGTCGAATGCAGTCGCCTTGAAAGCGACCGTAGGGCAACCTACCGGGGGTTCAAATCCCTCCGCTTCCGCAATGGGCTTCTGACCTGAGTAAACGCGGGTCAGAGGCCTCTTGGGTAGCGCGTCGTCGAGCGAGCACAGTGCATTCTCCGCTGATTCGGCAACCCTTGGACCTCGGATGCGGAATCGACAAATCTCCTCGCAGACCTGGGGCCGTCAGGCTTTGGCGGCCTTCGCGGCGATGCGCGCCTGGACCTCCGGGCGGCGCAGCGGCGGCACCGTGGGCGGCGGCTGACGCCGTTCGGGCAGCTCGGCGAGCAGGCGCGTCGTGATCACGGTGATCTCGGCGACCGCCGCCTCGAACGGGTCGCGGGTCGCGTCCGAGAGGGACTGGACGCCGGTGACCTTGCGGACGTACTGGCGGGCCGCGGCCTCGATCTCCGCCGCGGTCGCCGATGGCTCCAGGCCACGGAGGGTGGTGATGTTTCGGCACATGAGCCCAGGGTACTGACCAGCACCGACAGTTCCGGGTCCGATTTCGTGACGACCCGTCACTCGACAGGGTAGGGCTCGGCCGGTCCCGTTGACGGCGAAACGGGGTCTGGGCAGTCTGGGTGAAGTGCCCCTCAGACGCGCCGCCCAAGCCCGCACCCAGCACGTCCCGCAGCAGGGTTCCCCGATCCCCGAACAGGTCTGGCATCGAGTCGCCGCCGATGAGCTGGTCGGCCTGGTCACCGAGGTTTTCGTCGCCAACGACCTGCCGCCAACGCGGGCCAGGATGGCTGCCGAGGCGCTGTGCCACGGCGATCTGACCGGTTCGCCGTCGACCGGTGTCGCCGAGCTCACCAGGATTCACCTTCCTTTGCTGGACAACGGATCGGTGCGGCCGCGGGCCGAGCCGCTGACGATCGCCGACCGGGGTGCCGCCGCGCTGCTCGACTACCGGCGCGCGCCGGGATTGTGGGCGGTGGGTGACGCGATGGACCGCGCGGTCGTGCGGGCCGGGCGGTACGGGGTCGGGATGGTCTCGCTGCGTGGGGTCGGCGCGTTCGGCCGCGCCGGGCACCATGCGGCGCGTGCGTTGCCGCACGGCATGATCGGGGTGGTGCTCGCCGCCGGGGCCGATCCGCGCGAGCCGGGGGTCCGGACGAACCCGCTGGGCATGGCCGCGCCTGCCGGGGCGTATCCCGAGTTCGTCTTCGACATGGACACCGCCGCGCCCGTCGCGGGCGGTGAGACGGCGGTCGCCGGGTTCGCGCTGCTCGTCGAGGTGCTGGCCGGGCTGCTGTCCGGGGTCGCCGACCAGGACCACGACACCGGCCTGCTGGTGCTGGCCATCGCCCCGACGACCCTGCGCAGCGCCGACGGCTTCTACCGCGCGGCCAGCGCGTTGTTCGGCAGCCTGCTCGGCTGGGAAGGCGGCACGCCGATCCGGTATCCGGGCTGGCACGAGGCCCAGCAGCTCGAGCAGTGCCGGGCGCTCGGGGTGCCGTTGAGCGGGCCGGTGCATCGTGAGTTGAACGCGCTGGCCGCCGCGCTCGGCCGTGAGCCGATGGCGGGCACAAGGTAGTCCGCAAGCTTCGCACAATGGGGCTTTCCGCGTAGCTGCCCGTGGCTTTGTGTGATCAATCTTGTTGATCATGTGGTGCGGTGGTGTTCGTGGTGGAGCAGGACGAGTGCGGCTGCGACGATGGTGCCGAGACGCCAGGGGCAGCCGCGGTTGCGGCGTAGGGCTTTGTAGGTGGTTTTGAGTAGTGAGTTGGCGCGTTCGCCGAGGCAGCGCAGGGCG
This sequence comes from Amycolatopsis sp. H20-H5, assembly GCF_035828755.1. Taxonomy (NCBI): domain Bacteria; kingdom Bacillati; phylum Actinomycetota; class Actinomycetes; order Pseudonocardiales; family Pseudonocardiaceae; genus Amycolatopsis; species Amycolatopsis sp. H20-H5. The sequence continues at coordinate 130,570 of NZ_JAYMZS010000013.1, forward strand.
CTGTGGAGGGCGTTGTAGGACTGTTGGTCGATGGTGAGTACGCCGTTTTTGGGTTTCTTGAACGGGATGGTGAATGTTTCGGGTTCGCCTTCGTAGCCCAGATCGGCCAGGGCGTGGGTGCCGTCGCTGATCCAGTCGGTGATCCGGGCCAGCAGGTCGGGGTCGTCGCGGGCGGCGCTGGTGTCGTGTTCGCGGCCTGGTCGCACGTCGGAGGTCCATAGTGGCCACCCGTCCGGGGCGGAGACGACTTGGATGTTCCCGCCGTGGTGGTGGTGCTTGCCCGACCACCACAGGTCCACGCCCTTGGTGGGGCCGGGGGTGGAGATCCGGTCGGTGTGGATCAGCGTGCCGTCCACGATCACATGCGAGTGACCGGCCGCCTTCGCCGCCAGCAATGCCCCGCGCAGGGACGGTTTGCGTGCGGCGAGCACCGCGATGCCCTCATCCCGGTAGCTGTATGCGGTGGACACCGCGATGCCGTTGTCCCTGGCCAGAGCCGACATCCGGGTGTCGTCCAAGAACCAGCGCAGCACCAGAACAGCCTGTTTGTAGGTCCCCAGTGCACGCCGCCCCGTGCGGGTACCCCGCCGCTGACGCTCGGCGTGCAGCAGAGCGGACAGGAACAGAACACTGTCCTCGGATACTTCCAGGACAGCGGTGTATGCGATACTCATCAGGCGCAGAACCTCTATGAAGTTGATCTGTGGTAGGACCACCTTCATACAGGGGTTCTGCGCTTTTCTGTTGCACCACACCAAGTTTGGCGTGTCAGTAGCCGCCAACCACATCCGCTACTCAACGTGACCAGCCGTTACGCGGAAGGGCTCAATGCCGTGAAATGGTGTCTTTCCCTCTTGATGCGCGGGTTGTTTGATAGGTGACGGTAATGGGCTGAACGGGTGATCTTGGGGCCGACTGTTTCCCGTTGCCTATGCCGTCGGTGCAAAAAACACCTATTGGCACGCGGTCTCTGGTTTGATCGGCTTCTGGCTGGCCAGGATGTGTTGAGGGGGGTTCGCATGGGGGCCGAGTTCGACGGCCTGCTCGACGAACTGAAGACCCTGCGCAAAGGCCGTGGTGTCTACGCGCCGCTGATCGTCGTACAGGTCGGTCCCGTCCTGCGCGAACTGTGCGGGATCGGGCCCGACGACGACGCGGCGGAGATCCGGGACAAGCTCGCCGGGCGGCTCGGCGAACTCGCCGGTTCGCTGCCCGCCGACCTCAAGCTGGCCGCGATCGCCGCGATCGCGCTGCACCCGATGGCCCGCCACCGGTTCCTCAACGCCAGGATCAGCTGGCTCGCCGAGCAGCTCGGCCGCGACGAGCGCACGGCGCGGCGCCGGATCGACGACGGGATCAGCCAGCTCGCCGAGGCCGGGGCGAAGCTACTGTCCCATCGCGCGCCCGTGGCGCGCACCGGGCAGGAGGAGTTCTGGGTCGAGGAGTTCGCCGCGGTGCTGGTCCTCGACAGGGCGGCGCCGGAGGCGTTCGAACGCCGTCGCATCGTGGCCGAGCGGGACGGCATCGACCGCATCATCGTGTCGGTCAGTCTGCCGCGCGACCGGAACGGCGGCGAGCAGGTCCACGAGCTGGTCGCGGAAGTGCTCTACGGCGGCACCCTGACGCCGGGGCGGCGGGTCGGCGAGAGCCGGTTCGACTACGTCCTGCGGCTCCCGCACGCGCTCAAGGCCGGTGAGCGGCACGAGTACGGGATCCTGTTCCGGATCCCGCCGGACCAGCCGATGCGCGAGCACTACGTCTACACCTCGCCGCGCCGCTGTGACCTGTTCGACCTGCGCATCCGGTTCGGCACGGACGTTCAGCCGCAAGGGATCTGGCGGGTCGAGGGCGTCTTCCACCGCGGGCTCGACGAAGGGGAGCCCGACGGCGAAAGGCTCCTGCCCGACAGCGCGGGCGAACTCCACGTGAGCTTCCAGGGCCTCAAGCCGGGATTCGGCTACGGGGTGCAGTGGGCCGGGGCGTGAGCGCTGCCGGGCCGCCTTGGCGCGACCCGGTGTCCGGCGCGGAACCGGACACGTTCTGGGCTTCGCTGCCCCAGGAGGACAGGCGGGCGATGGCCCGCGCCGGGACGCTGCGTTCCTTCGCCCGCGACGCCGAACTCGTCCACCAGGGCCAGGCTTTCGCGGCCGTTCTGCTGCTCTGCAGCGGAGCCGTCGAGGTCTTCCGCGGCGACGCCGACGGCATCCGCACCGTGCTGGCCAGGCGCTGGCCGGGGCAGCTGATCGGGGAGATGGCCGCCGTTGACCTCGCGCCGGTCTCGGCCACCGTGCGCGCGGTCGAGCCGGTCACCGCGCTGGTCCTGCCCGGCGCACGCTTCGGCGAACTGTGCCGCGCCCGCCCCGGGATCACCTGGCTCGTGCTGCGTGCGGCGGTCGCGCGCCTGCGTGACAGCGACGACCATCGCCAGCAGTATCGCCTCGACGTCCGCCGCCGCACCATTCTCTGCCTGATCGCGACGGCCGAGGCGGGCCGCGGGCAGGCCGTGCGGGGCAGTGTTTCCCTCCGGCTCACCCAGCAGCAGCTCGCGGACACGGTGCCCGCCGCGCTCGTCTCGGTGACCAGGGTGCTCGAAGATCTCCGGCAAGCCGGTGCGCTCACCACCACCCGCGGCCGGATCACCGTCGACGTCGCCACGCTCCGGCTGCTGGCTGAAGGCGCTTCCTGAGCGAAGATTCCGCGTTGCACGTCATCTGATGTGGAAGCTTTCGTGGCGTCACCATACCTTTGTGTTTATCGCATCGAGCGGTTTTCGAAATTCGATTTCGAACCGGACTTTCCAGTGAGGGGAATCAGCATGAAGGTGATGTGTGGTCCTACCGTATTGGCCAAGCTGATTGGTGTCGCCTTGTTCATCGGCCTGCTGACCGGCATTTGTTTCCACTGATCCCCCGCCGTCCGGCAAGTCGATTCACGGCGTGAGGGGAGGTGTTCCATGGAGCCGCATCACTTGTTCTTTCTGTTGAGCGTCCTGTTCGGCTGACTGCGCCGGCCGGTCGGCACCACGCCGACCGGTCAGCCAACTGTCCGGGTTTTGTCAGTAATGCCTTCAAGCGGTTACAACTGTCCACTTTCTGTCCTTGTGCGAACTCCGGCTTCCTTTGAAACTAGCCGCGAGTTGCAAGCACACCTCGGCAGATGGAGTCGAAAGTTGGTCCCCATGAACGACGGCAGTCCGCTGGTTCCGGTGTACCGGTCCTTCGTGCTCGTGGATGTCGAAAGCTCCAGCGAGCTGCTCAACCCGGACCTGATGAAGGCGCGCGAAGCCCTGTACGACGTCCTCGGCACGGCCTTCGCCCGCGCGGGGATCGGAGCGGAGGCCCGGACGCAGGAAGACCGCGGTGACGGGGTGATGGTGCTGCTCGACCCGGCGGTGCCCAAGCTCGGGCTCGCCACCACCTTCCTCGACGAGCTGGTCGCCGCGCTGGCCGCGCACAACCAGGCCAACGCGCTTTCGGCATGGCTGCGGTTGCGGATCGCCCTGCACGCCGGTGACGTCGACCGTGACGAGCACGGGTGGGGTGGCGACGCGCTGACCTCGACTTTCCGGCTGCTCGACGCCCCCGAACTGAAGCAGCGGTTCAAGGCCGTCCCCCGGGCGCAGTGTGCCGTCATCGCTTCGGACCGGTTCTACGACGAGGTGATCCGGCAGCACCCGAGCTGGACCGCCGCCGCCGGTTACGGCCAGGTCGACGTCGCCCGCCTGCGGCCTCGCGGAGCCGCGTGGGTGCGGATACCCGGCTACGACCGGGCGCCCGACGCCCCCGAAGCGCCGGGCCCGTCACCCGAGAAGACCACCCCCAGCGCGGCGACCAACCATTTCTCGGGGCCGGTCACCACCCACCGCGACTTCGTCATCAACAACTAACGGACTCACCATGGCTCCCGAAGAAAGCGGCGAGAAACCCGACGCCGTGCCGCCACCGGCCCCGGCCGCGGATGTCGACGCGCACCACCCGGCCGCGGACGACGGCGTCCGCAGCAAGACCGAAAGCCTGCGCGAGCTGAAGGACGACGACGCCGGGCGCGCCGACGCGAACCGATCGCTGGAGATCATCACCGAGCTGCTGGGCCGCCTGCGCGACGCGCCGGGCGCCGGTGGCGCGCTGAACGTCACCCTGTTCACCGGCCGGGTCGACGTCGGCCGCGACTTCACCATCGACAACGGTGGCGCCGCCCGTGCCCGGCGTGGGGTGACCCCGATCGCGATCGCCAGCGCGTACGTCGTCGGCCACACCCAGGCGTTCGTCGAACCGCCCGGATTCCCCCGCGCGCTGCGGATGCTCGCGAAACACCGGGTCGTCGTGCTCGCCGCGCCGCCGGGGATCGGCCAGTACACCGCCGCGCTCGAACTGCTCAGGCGCGCGTCCGGCGACGGCCCGGACCTGTACGAACTGCCTGCCCAGGAGGTGCTCGGCGATCCCACCTGGGCCGTCCCGCACCAGCACGCGGGGTTCGTGATCAAACCGGACGAGGCCGCGTTCGACCTGCTCAGCGAGGGCTGGCTGAGCGGCGCGAGCCGGCTGCTCACCGACGCCGGGAGCTACCTGGTGGTGCTCACCGGCAAGCTGCGCGGCGAGCTGGAGAACGCGCCGCGCCGTGCGGAATTCGTGCTGGAAAACCTCGCCGGGCCGGATCCGCTGGAGATCGTCAAGGAGCGGGTGGCGAAGTCGGGTCTCTTCGACGCCGCCGAAGTCGCCGACCGGCTCGGCGAAGCGGACGTGCGCGGCCTGCTCGACGGGCGGCCGCAGCCGTGGTTCGCCGTCCGGGTCGCCGAGGTCGTGGTGGCGACCCTGCGCGACGGCGGGGACCTCGGCGCGGCGCTGGCCGAGCTCGACGACCCCGCGTCGCAGGTCAAAGAGTGGTTCGAGACGCACGAAAGCCTCGAGCAGGTCGCTTTCGCCTTCGCCGTGGCGGTGCTGGGTGGCAGCACCTACCTGACGCTGTCCGACGCCGCGACCCAGCTCCGGTTCCAGCTGTCGGACGATCCGACGCAGGGCCCGCTGCGCTTCCGGCGCGACCTCGCCGCCGTCCATCCCTGGGTCGAGCTCGTGGCTGGTCCTGGCGAGGTGGCCGCCGAGGTCGTGCGGTTCCGCAACCCCCGGCTGCAGCCCGCCGTGCTGAGCTACGTCTGGTACGAGTTCGACAACAGGCGGCCGAAGCTGCTCACCTGGCTTCGCAAGCTCGCCGGGCACGCCGACGTCGAGGTGCGGGCCCGCGCGGGCACCGCCGTCGGCATCATCGCGGCCGCCGATCTGACGCACGCACTGCACCGTTACCTGCTGCCGTGGGGCAGGAGCGGGGTGCTGGCCGAGCGGCAGAGCGCCGCGCTCGCGCTGGGCGTGATCGGGTCGTTCCCCGAGCACTCCGCGTCGGTGTGGCAGCGGCTGCGCGCCTGGTCGGACCCCTCTCGTGGCTCGGCGCACCCCCGGCTCGCCGAGACGGCCGGGCTCGTCGTGGGCGGGCCGCTCGGCCTCGCCGACCCGGAGGCCGCACTCGACGTCCTGCGCGGGCTCGCCGGTGACGAGCAGTGGCGGTGGCTCACGGCCGTCGCGCTGGGCGCGCAGCAACTGGTGAACGCGGGCGCGCTGGGCACCGTCCTCGCCACCCTGCTCGACTGGACCGGCGACGAGGACAACGAAGACCGGGTGGCACAGGGCCTGATCGCGTTCGCCTTCGCCGCGCGGTTCCCGGTCGACGAAGACGAACCGGCCACGACCGTGGTGCCGGTGCGCACGCCCGGCCTGCCGATGCTGCTGGCCAACGTCGCCGAGCACCTGGCCGACCTCGCCGAACTCTGGGCGCGGGCGCTGGAGAACGAGCAGTCAAGGCCGCTCGCGCTGGACGCGCTGCGCGAGTGGCTGCGCCTCGCCGAGGACGACGCGTCGGCCTACCGGTGGGTGCTGGAGCTGGCCGCGTCCGTCGCGGACCGGGGCGAACGCGATTCCGAACGACTCGAGTACTACCTCGAACAATGGGCCGAGGACGAGGAAAAGCCTTCGGCCTCGGCGGCGGACATCCTCGACGAACTGTCCACAGTGGCCTGAACGGAGTGTCTGTGAGCAACGTGACCTACGACCCGATCCGGGAGATCGTTCCCCTGCGCCGGATCCGCGTGTTCAAGCCGGTGGCGCCGCCGCCACTGGGCACCTGCCTGGTGCTCGAGCCCGACGAGGGGCCACCGCTGGTGATCGAGGCCGGTCAGCGCGTGCCGGAGGCGCGGCTGGGCCATTACAAACGGGCGTACGTGGTCGACCTCGGCCGGTATGGGCTTCGCCTGGAGGAACGGCTGCCCAGCGCGGATCCGGCGTTCCAGTTCACCGCTTCGGTGAGTTTCACCTGCCGGGTGCACAATCCGGCGATCATCGCCACGCGCGGGGTCCGGGACATCACCGCGTTCGTGCGGCTGCCGATGGCCAAGATGATGCGCGCGGTTTCCCGGAGCTACGACATCGGCGAGTCCAACGACGCCGAGGCCGCGCTCAACGCGCAGCTGGAAACCTTCACCGGCGACTCCGCGGTCCAGCTCGGCGGCTATCTCGTCGAGCTGGAGGCAGGTGGCGGCGCGGCGCGCAGCAGTGCCGAGTTCCACGACACCAGCCGGGAGATCCGGATGGACCGCATGCGGCGCGCGCCGATGAGCGAGGTCGTCAGCGGCGGCCGGGACGCGCTGCGCGCGCAATGGCTGGCGACGCACGGCGGTGACCCGTCCGAGTTGCTGGAGTTCGAGGAAGCCAACAAGGCACGAGAAGCGGAACAACTGTTGCGTGCCATAGGCGCGTTGAGCGGGGACAAGGCGGCCGAGCCGTTCGACACCCGTGACGAACGGCGACGGCTGATGTCGCACCTGCTCGGTGAGTCAGCCGAGGGGCGGCCCAAACGCGGTTCGCTGCGGCAGTCGCGGATCGCCGGGTCGCTCGCGGGCACGTCCTCGAAAACGTCCGAAAAGGACAGTGTGGCGCCGCCGGAGGAGAACGGCCAGAACGAGAAGGACCCACCGGTGAGCAGGCTCCGCGGCACCGGTAAGCGCAGGGATCCGGACCAGTAGGAGGGAAACGAACCGATGCAGATCGTTGGGGTGCGGCGCCAGGGGTGCGCGCTGTGGCAGCAGGGGGAGCCGGGTCTGGTGGTGCTGGGCGTGTGGACCGAGAAGAAACCGGGCCGGGGTGAGGACGCGGAGCCGTTGCTGGTGCACAAACTGGCCGGAGACTCCGGTCTGATCGCCGTGTTCGACGGCGCGGGCGGAGCCGGTTCGGCGGCCGCGGGCCGGACGCCGGGCGGACAGGAACGCACCGGCGCGTGGGTCGGCTCGCGCACGGCGAGAGCCGCGACCGAGGAGTGGTACGTGCTGGGCCTGAAGGATCCGGCCGACGCCGGTCCGGCCGGGCTCAAGCGGGTGCTTCGGGAGCGGCTGGGCGCGATGGCGGTCGGGTCCGTCAGCAAGATCAGCGGCAGCATGCGACGCCTGCTGCCCACGACGCTCGCGGCCGTCGACTACGCCAGGGAGGGTGAGGTGGTGAGCTGGAACGTGTTGTGGGCCGGGGATTCCCGCTGCTACCTGCTCGGCGAGCACGCCGGATTGCAGCAGCTCACCGTGGACGACACCGAGTCCGCCGACGCGCTCACCCTGCTCACGGACGATCCCCCGATGACCAATCTGGTGGCGGCCGACCGGGAGTTCACCGTCCACTGTGTACCCGGCGAGACAGCGGCGCCGTGTGTGCTGCTGTGCGCGACGGACGGGTTCTTCGGTTACGTGCTCACCCCGGCGGACTTCGAGCACGTCCTGCTGCACGCGCTGCACACCGCCGTCGACGCCGAGCAATGGGCGTCGAACCTGATCGACGCCGTCAGCTCCTACACCGCCGACGACGCGTCACTCGCCTTGGTGGCCATGGGTTTCCGGGACTTCGAGCATCTGCGGGCCACCTTCGCCGAGCGGCTCCGCTCGCTCACCGCCGAACACTGGGAGCCGGTGCGCGACGCGGCGGCCGGTGATCGCGGCGGGTTCCTGGCCGCGCGCGGGAGTTCGTGGTCGAGCTATCGGACCGGATACGAGCGGCGGATGCCTGCCGCGGAGGGAGCACGGGATGAAGCAGGGTGACGTACTGCACGGCTACGACATCGTCACCAAGCCCACCAACGACAACGCGGGCAAATGCGTCTGGGCGTTCGCCGTCCGTGACGGGCGCGAGTACTTCATCAAGGAGTTTCTCGACCCGAAACGGCCTCGTCCCGGTGGGATGGGCGACGAGAACTCGAAACGGCTGCGGCTGGCGCACTGCGAGGAGTTCGAAGAGCGGCACTGGTCGGTGATCAACCGCATCGATCCCACCGATCGCGAGGCGGGGAACCTGGTCACCGCGACCGACTTCTTCTGCGAAGGCACGAAGTACTACAAGGTGACCGCCCGGCTTCACCCGGTTGTACCGCCCGCGCCGCAGGAGCTTTCCGCCCGGCAGAAGGTGGTGCTGCTGGGCACGCTCGGACACAGCCTGGCACTGTTGCACCGCCTCGACATCGTGCACGGCGACCTCAAACCGCAGAACGTCCTGCTGCACCGGCCGTCCGGCAGCGACCTGTACACCGCGAAGCTGATCGACTTCGACGACGCGTACGTGTCCGGGCGCCCGCCCTCGCCCGACCTGATCGGCGGCGATCTCTTTTACGCCGCCCCGGAACTCGTGCGGTACCTGCTGGAGCGGGCACCGCCCGGCGAATTGACCGTCGCGGCGGACATGTTCGCGTTCGGGCTGATGACGCACGGCTATCTCACGGGCGTGCTGCCGGGGTTCGACCGCACGCACCACTCGGCGGCCGAAGCGATCGGCGCCGGGGCGTCGATCCTGCTCGACCGGCGGCTGAGCCGACCGGTGGCGGCGCTCATCCGGGCGATGCTCGCGGTGAACCCGGCGCACCGGCCGAAGGCGAGCGAGGCACTGACCGTGCTCGCCGAAGAGTCCACAGTGGAGCTGGTGATCCCGCCCGCCGCGCGGCTGAGGGGCAGCCTGACCGGTGGCGGTACCGCCCGGCCGGTGACCCCCGCTCCGCTGCCGCTGCCGCCCGGACGCCGATCGCGGCTCCGGATCAATCTCGACGACCGACGCTGAAAGGCGAAACCGATGACCACGACCGAGCAACAGCAGCACGGCTCTCTGAAGTACGCCGTCGACATCGTGCTGTGCATCGACGCCACCGGCAGCATGCGGCACACGCTCGACGACGTGAAGGCGAGCGCGCTTTCGTTCCACCAGAAGCTGATCGCCGAGATGGACGCCAAGGGGAAGTCGATCAGCCAGCTGCGGCTCAAGGTGATCGCCTTCCGCGACTTCGGCGACCGCGCCGACGACGCCATCGCCGAGACCGCGTTCCTCTCCCTGCCGGAGCAGTCCGGTGAGTTCGCCGAGTTCGTGCGACGGCTGGAGCCGACCGGCGGCGGCGACATCCCGGAGTCCGGCCTCGAAGCGCTCGCGCTGGCGGTGCAGGCGGACTGGGAGCGCGGGCTCGACAAACGCAGGCATGTGATCGTGCTGTTCACCGACGCGCCCGCGCATCCGCTCGGCTCGCCGCGGCAGCGAAGCGTGCCCACCTATCCGCCGTCGGTCCCGGAGTCGATGGACGTGCTGTTCGAGCAGTGGGGACATTCCCGCAGCCAGTCCGCGGTGATGGACAACTCGGCGAAGCGGCTGCTGCTGTTCGCGCCGGAGATCTCGCCGTGGCCGGAGATCGCCGACGACTGGAACAACACGCTGTTCTTCCCCTCCAACGCGGGGGACGGGCTCGAGGAGTGGGAGATGGGCGAGATCATCAACACCATCGCGAACAGCCTCTGATGCGCGCTCCCCGCGACCGGTCCCGTGGCGGTGTCGACGAGCCGCGGGACGAGTGGGCCGTCGATCCGTTCGGGGCGTACGAACACCGCTGGTTCGACGAGGGCGGTCGGCCGACGCAGTGGGTGCGCTGCCGGTTTTCCGCGCCCGTCCGGCAGGGACCGGACCGGTCGGTGGTGCTGCGCGGACCCCGCGTGACGCTGCAATGGAACCGGCACCGGCTGACCGTCCTCGGCTCCGGCCTGCATCTCGACACCCCCTTCTCGCACTGCGTAGCCGCTTCGCTGGCGAATCTGTCCACTTCGGACGATCGAACGCGGGTGCGGCTCCTGCTCCGGGTGGTGCCGGAGGAGACCGCCGGTGGCGGGGACTGGGACGGCGAACTGGAGGTCAAACTGTATTTCCAGCCGGTGCACTGGGAAGCGCTGAGCACGCTGGTCGCCGCGGTGACGGCCGGACGGCCGGTGGCGACGCCTGCCCCACGGCGCGTCGCTCCCCGTGGTACGCGGCCTGTCGAGCAGGTTCCGGACGTCGGCGACTCCGGCATCGAGCATCGGCTGCGCGAGGTGGCGTTCTCGGCCTTCGACAAGACGCTCGACAGTGAAGCGCCGCCCGCCCCCCGGCCCCGGCGTCGGCCCGGCCGTCCCCCGGCAGCGCACTTGCCGGACCTCGACTACACGCGCGCGCCGGACACGGCGGACTGGCTGACGTTCCGGCCGCTCGGCGCCGGGCCGACCCCTTGAGGAGGTCATCGTGACCGGTCGGAAGTGGTCCTGCGACGGCTGCGACACGATCAACGACGGTGCGTCGAACGTGTGCAGGCTGTGCCAGCGGCAGGCCGGGAGTATCACCGCGACCCGGATGAACGTGCTCACCGAGAACACGCCGCGTCCGTACCGGCCCCCGGCAGGACCGCCGCCGCGACCCCGCACGCAAGCTCCTCCGCCACCGCTCTACGTGACCGCCACACCGCCACCGGTCTTCTCGCCCACACCGCGACCGAGGCCCGGGTTCGTGCCGTGGGTGGTGGGGGCGGCCGCCGTGGTGATCGCGCTGGCGGTCCTCCTCGTGGGGAACCTGCCGGACCTGACTTCCGTCGCCGGTGGTTCGGCGCCGAGCTCGACGGGCTCCCGGGCCGAGACCTCCGCACCGTCGCCGCTGGGGGAACAGGCGAGCGGGGAGCCGTGCCCCGCGGCCGTGGCCGGTTTCCTGCCGGGCGGGCGCGGGACGGCCGTCGCGCGCTACCAGACGGACAAGTTCCTGGTCACGATCTGTGCGGCGGCGGACGGGCGGCTCTACTACGACGGGCAGGCCAGGGGGCAACCGGCGACCAGCCAGCACCACTTGCAGATCCCGGCGGAGCGGACGGCCGGGGGCTTCACCGCCCGTAACCTCGGCTACACCTATTCGATCGACAACCAGCGCTTACGGGTGACCGATGGGAAGGGCCGGACCGTCCTCGACAGTGCCCTGAGCCCGGTCAGGTGAGGACCACGCGCCCGCGCATGCTGCCAACGGCCACGATGTCGCCGTGCTTGAGCTGGCGGCCGCGACGGGTCTCCAGCTCGTCGTTGACCGTGACCTCATCGGCGTCGATGAGGTCCTTGACGTGGGAACCGTTCTCCGCCAGTCCCGCCAGTTTCAGGAACTGGCCGAGGCGGATGGGCTCGCCGGTGATCGGGACGTCGCGGACGGAATCGTCGTTCATACCCCGCATCATCCGGTATGGCCCGCTCAGCCACTGGCGGCGGTCATCCGGTAGAGCGTGGCGACGTCGGTGTCGAAGTAGCTGCTGTACGAGACGTCCGGGTCGTCGCCGCCGTATTCGAAGCCGCCGATCACGCCGACGACGGTGCCGAGCCTGGTCTCGGCGTCGGTATTGATCACCCACGGGCCGCCGCTGGTGCCGGTGGGGAAGCCGACGCAGCCGACGCGCAGCTGGAAGGTGTCCTGCTGGCTGGTGGTGGTCTCGCAGACGGCGGGCCGTTCGGCATCGTCGGGGTACCCGGTGAGGGTGATCTGCTGCTCGAAGCCGCTGCCGGTGGCCAGCTTGTTGGCGCCGGTAATGCTTTCGAGTGACACTTTCGTGCCCGTCTGGTGCGCGGTGGCGAAACCGACGTCGAGATCCTGGTCCGACGAGGTCGCCCAGTTCGGCGCGACGACCTCGTCGCCGACGTCCCAGAAGCCGTACGGCGCGACACCGTCGTGGTAACCCGGCGCGAAGGTGATGCCGCTGAGGTAGTCGCCGCCCTCGCCGTCGTGGATGCAGTGGGCCGCCGTGAGCAGGACGTCGCCCGCGTCGCTGTGCACCACGCTGGCGGTGCAGTAGTGGGCGCCTTCGAGGAACAGGGCGCCGACCGCGGGGTTGACCGTGGGGTCGGGCTTACCCTTGGTGACGATCACGGGCCTCGCGAGCTCCTCCTCGGGAGCGGGCGGAGCGTCTTTATCGCTGGTCACGGCTACTACCGAGCCCGCCGCGGAGAGCGCGAGCACGGCACAGAGAGTGAGCAGGACGGCAGGGCGACGCAGATTCATCGCTCCCCTTCCCTGTTCTTCCGCCTGTGCGTTATAGATCACCATAAATGGTGCGCCGATGGCACCCTCTCCGGGAGGACCCACAGAAAACTCACAGCGCCGCCCAGAGTGCCGGGATACCGTTCGCTCCCGGATACCGCTAGTATCTGTTACTCGAGGTAACACTGACCGGCGGGAGCGGGCGATGAAGCGGTTCACGGACAAGGTCGCGGTGGTCACGGGAGCGGGCTCTGGCATCGGCCGGGCGCTCGCGCTGGACCTGGCGGCGCGCGGGGCGCGGCTGGCTCTGTCCGATGTGGATTCCGTGCGCGTCGCGGAGACGGCCGCGCTGTGCGAGAAAGCCGGGGCGCGGGCACGTTCGTACGAACTCGACGTCGCCGACCGGGCCGCCGTGCAAGCGCACGCCGACGAGGTGGCAGGCGAGTTCGGGCGGGTCAACCTGGTCGTCAACAACGCGGGCGTCGCGCTGTCCGCGAACGTCGAGGACATGGACTGGGCCGACTTCGACTGGCTGATGGGCATCAACTTCGGCGGCGTGGTCAACGGGTCGAAGGCGTTCCTGCCGCACCTCATCGCGTCCGGCGAGGGGCATCTGGTGAACGTGTCGAGCGTGTTCGGGCTGATCGGGGTGCCGACGCAGAGTGCCTACAACGCGGCGAAGTTCGCGGTGCGCGGGTACACCGAGGCGCTGCGCCAGGAGATGATCATCGCGCGGCACCCGGTGCGGGTCAGCTGTGTGCATCCCGGCGGGATCAAGACGAACATCGCCCGCGACGCCAGGGGGATGGCGGGCGAGAAGTCCGACCGGGCGTCCGTCGCCTTCGACCGGATCGCGAGGACCTCGCCGGAGAAGGCCGCGCAGACCATCCTGAAGGGCGTCGAGCGTGGTTCCGCGCGGATTCTCATCGGCCCGGACGCTTACGTGATCGACGCTATCCCCCGCCTGCTCGGCTCGGCGTACCAACGGCCCGCGGCGCTGCTCGGCCGTATCGTTCTCCGGCGTCTCTGACTGGCTTTTCGCGCCTTCCACCAGTACTTTCCGGATTGTCGGTCACCCGATGGAGTTGCATTTCCGACATTCTCGTCGGAAATGCACGAGAATGTAGACGGTCGAGTCCGATCTTCCGGAGGTTTCCCATGCTGCGCACCGCCGCCCAGCGTCGTCCGACGGGTGTGTCCCCCCGGGCCGCCACCGCCGCCGACCTGCTGGATCGGACAGGCATCATCGCTGCCAGTCTGCCCCAGCGACGGCGCAGCCCTGAGGGCCTCGGAAGCTTCGGGAGGTTCGACCCCGAGGCGACCGACATCTTCCCTGTGTTCACGACCCCGATCCCCGACCTGGACCTCCGCCCGAAGTCCGTGGTCATCCACCGCCGCGTCAAATCCTGGTTCGCCGGCAGCGTCGCGCTGGCCTTGCTCGCACTGGGCTGGATCTCCGGCAGCATGTTCGGCGCGGCCCAGACCGAGGACGCCTCGCGCCTCGACGCCCGTCAGGCGGTCGCGGCCCAGCCCGCCCCGGTCCCGGTCCCCCAACCGGCCCCCGCGCAGCCGGCCGCGGCCCCGGTGACGATCTACGTCCCGGTCCCCGCGCCGAAGCCGTCCCACACCACCGCGACGCCCAAGCTCCAGCAGGCACCCGAGCAGCAACGCACCACGAAGCCCACGGCCGACCCCCGCGTGGACCTCCCGGCCCCCACGACACACCCCCAGACCCCGGCCGAGCAGGCGGCCCAGCAGATGCAGGACCTGGTGGGCCCCTTCTTCGCCGCGGCCGACAACATGATGCCCGGCAACCGCTGACCCCCGCGAGCCGGAGCTAGTGATCTTGACGTGAGCGGGCTCGCACGACAACGCCGTGTGCGGTCCGGCTCAGCATGAGCGACGTGAAACCGTCAACCTGAGTGTCACCGGCTCGCGGCGCCGCTCGAAGCCTCGGGCGCGTGTCCTTCGAAGCCGCTTACCCTCCACAAAGGACGGAAAGTCCACCATTCGCCCGTTTCATACCGCCACGACCGTTTCGCGCGTGCCCCTGAAGGCCACCATGACGGCGTTAGACGCCGTGAAGGCTCCCATCAGGGCACACGGCAGGCCTGGGGTCGCGGCTGAAGGGAACGCGGCCTCAGGCGCCAAACTGGACGACATGACATCAGTTTCCGGACGCCTTCTGAGTGTCACCGGCTCGCGGCGCCGTCCTGGTGAGGCGGCGCCGCGAGGAGTGGTCGTCACTTGGTGAAGGCGACGCCCTGGGTTACCGCGCCGACGGTGATGGTGTGGTTGGCGTGGCTGGCGTCGACGGCGCCAAGGTTCCAGTCGAGCAGGGTGTTCGGGTCGATGTAGTCGCCGTGGGCGTTGGAGTCCGACGGCGCGGTGAACGTGATGCCGTTGGGAGTCTGCCGCAGGCCGCCTCGCTCGAACACGGTCCAGTGCAGCGGAATGTAGGCCGCCTGGGAGCCGTCGGCGAGCGCGACACCGGGTGCGTCGGCGGGGGCCTGGTTGTCGAGCAGCACGTTGTGGGCGCCGGAAATTTCGACGTTGGGCACGCCCTGGAGGAAGCAGCGTTCGCCGACCTTGGCAGTGAACTGGATGGCCGCGTCGCGCTCGCCTGACGAAGTGATGTCCTCGACCAGAGCGGTGGTGAACTGGTTCGAAGTGCACGGCAGCAGGTTCGGGCCGTAACCGTTGTCAGCGCTGGCGGCACCAACGGACAGCGCGGTCGCCCCGGCAACAACCCCGGCGACAGCGACAGCGGCAAGGCTACGGCGAACAATCGTGCGAGTGGTCATGGTAATCCCTTTCCCTTGTGTCCGACGGCTTTTCCACCGGACCACCAATCGAGCGGCGATCGAGCGGTGATTCATTCACCAAGCTCGCTCATACCCAGGAAGACGCCCACAACCGCCCCAGGATGCGGCACTGTGTCATCACCCGCACCC